>JAYWAI010000187.1:0-5360 GCA_043782545.1 Acidimicrobiia bacterium | reverse complement strand
TCGCCAACACGCAGTATCTTGGCGCCCGCGTAGTAATGGCGGGAGACGATTTCGATGCGGCCTCGGCGTACGCGACGCAGCTTGCCCTCGATGAGGGCCGCGAACTCTTGAGCCCGTTTAATGAAAATTTGGTCATCGCCGGGCAAGGCACGGTGGCGCTCGAAATTTTGGATAGCGTCCAGAATCTCGACGTTCTGATTGTGCCCGCTGGTGGTGGCGGGCTCCTCGCCGGCATGGCCGTTGCGGCAAAACATGTTGCGCCGACAACCGAAATCGTGGGCGTGCAAACTGAAGAATTCCCGGCGATTGCAAACATGTTCAACGGCACCGAAACACACACGCCTAACGGCCCTACTATCGCCGAAGGGATCGCTGTCGCCATTCCGGGAAACCGTACGGTCGCTCTCATTCGCCAACATGTTGACCGCGTCGTGACCGTCCCAGAACACCACATTGAGCGGGCCATTGCCATGCTTGTCGAGATCGAAAAAACTGTCGCAGAAGGGGCCGGCGCGACGGCGCTCGCCGAGCTACTCACACACCCAGAGCACTACCAAGGCCGCAGGACCGCCATAGTGATTTCTGGCGGCAACATTGAGCCCCGACAGCTGGCGTCGGTATTGCTGCGGAGCTTGGTGCGCAATGGCCGATTGGCGACTTTGCGCATCGAGCTACCTGATCGGCCGGGCACCTTGGCGCGTCTGGCTGCCGTCGTCGGCGACGCGGGCGCCAACATCGTGGAAGTGTTGCATCAACGCATGGATCTCGCCGTGCACGCGAGGGCCACCGAGGTACAACTCACCATCGAAACGTCGGGACGCGACCACACAGCTGCCGTCATCGAAGCGCTCGTGACCGCCGGCTTTCCGGTCGAATCACGAGCGACTCACGACTAGCCGCACCATTGCGAAGCCACGCCAGCAATGGTCGCGATGAGCGATTCCATGGGCGGCGGATGGCCAGGCCCGGGCCAATCGCTCCAGTGCGGCGTATTGCCCCGAATGCGCGGAGGCAGCTCAACCTGCACCCCGCCGAGGCGCGGCAGATTGCATGGGTTGCGTGCGTGCTGACCGCTGAGCTCGGCGGGAATGTCGTCGAGTTCGTCGACGTGGGTGTAGTCGGGAAGCGTCTTGCGTAACGCATTAGCCAGCGCAGTTGCCAGCGGACGGTTTGTGCCCCCCAACAGCAATGTCGTCCAACAGTTATCCCGGCCGTAGCCATGGATGGCCACCACCACATCGACGTGAGCCAAAAACAAAGCCAGCATCGGTGACTCGTCGGGAGTCACTGCGATCGACGGCACATGCCAACGCAAATCGAGGGGCTGAATTACGCCGTAGTACGACGCGCCAGATCGCAGGGCAGCGTCACGTGCTATGGCGTCAGTGCCCACCTCCAGGTTTCCGCCGTGAAATGCCATAAACCCAAATCGGCCCTGTAACTCGCATTCCTCGCGCACTCCCGGCGACGCGAGGAGCTCAGCGAACAGACCCATGCACTGTGCTCTCGCGACGCTTTTTAGCCACGATCGACCACCCCACCGCAGCGCAAATCAACAGCACAAAAACAATGCCAACACGGCCGGTGCCGACATCGTCGAGCCATTGCGTGAGCCGAGTTGACAGGTCGCTCCCGCGTGCTGTGATCGCCGTACTCGGTTTGTCGGTGACCTCGGTGTAGCCGTAGTACGTCACGTACAAACCAGCCACGATCATCAGTACGCCGGCCACGCGATCCACGTACGGAAGCACTTGGCGTAAGCGTCGAACCATGCCTTGTTTGGCGAGTGCCGTGGCCACCGTGAGGCCGATCAACACTGATGCCATGCCCGCGGCGTACGCCACAAACACGCCAACACCGGCACCGAACGATTGACGCCGAAACACGCCAGCGACCGCAGAAACAAACGGCCCAATCGTGCAACCGAGTGACGCAATGGCGTACGACACCCCGTACACAAACATTGACCACATCGTGCGTTGACGCTTTCCGACGTTGAGTTTCGGGGTCACGAAGGCAACGTGTTTACCTGCCAGCAACGCCACACCCATAGCGAAGAGCACCACCCCGATGCCGATCGATACGTACGGCAACCAGCGCTGAAAAAACGACAGCGAGCTGCGCAGCGCAATGCCGATGATGCCAAACACGGCCACGAATCCCAGCGACACCGCGCCGCCGATAGCGAGCGCCTGGGGTACGGATGCTTCACGGCGATCAGAGTTGGCGTCGAGGCCAAGAAAGAATCCGAGATAGGCGGGCAGTAGTGCGAAGCCGCACGGGTTCACGGTGGCCAACATGCCCGCGGCAAATGCGAGCGTGAGTTGCGCTGAGCTCATGTGCCGAGTTGCTCCTTGATCAACGATGTGATGCGCCCGGTATCGAGCGCACGAAGTTGTACGGAGCGAATGGTGCCGTCGGGTGAAATGAATGCAGTGGCAGGCAGCGTGGCACCGCCAAACGCGGCGAGTAGGTCGCCCGATGGGTCGTCGATGATGTCGTAGGTGACGCCTGCCGTGGCGGCAACTTTGCGGGCCTCGTCGGGCAAGTCAACAGTGGCGACGCCGATGAAAGTGACCGTGTCGCCGAGGGCTTTGTGTGCGCTAGCAAGTGCTGGGAGCTCGGTTTTACAGGCGACGCACGTGGACGAGAAGAAGTTCACCACGAGCGGCTTCCCGGCGAATTTTCTGAGCGCCTCGGGAAGTGGTTTGCCCTTCACGTCGACGGCTACTGGGATCGAATCAAGGCCCTTGGCGTGGAACCCGCCCGAGCCTGCACCCGTGGTGGCGGGGGCATCTGATGAACACCCGGCGAGCCCCGATGTGACAGCCAGCGTGACGCACGCGACTGAGCCGATCCATCGTCGAGACATCTTCACAGGGTACCGTGCCCATATGAGGGTACCGTTAACTCATGGCCGCTAGCCCCTTCATCGACGTTGTCGTAGGCGACGTATCTGTGCGACTGTCGAATCCCGACAAAGTGTTTTTTGCCGAGCGCGGCCACACAAAACTCGACCTCGTGAACTACTACCTTGCCGCGGGCGATGGCGCGTTACGGGGCGTATATCTTCGGCCCACAGTGCTCAAGCGTTACCCCAACGGCGCCGCGGGCGATTTCTTCTTTCAGAAACGCGTGCCCGACGCCCGACCGGAGTGGTTGCGCACGGTAACGGTGGCGTTCCCGAGCGGCAACACGGCCACCGAATTGTGTCCGGCAAATCTGGCGCACATTATCTGGGCCGTGAACTTGGGCTGCATCGATCTGAACCCGTGGTCGGTACGCAAGTTCGACACCGAACATCCCGACGAGTTCCGCGTCGACCTCGACCCGCAGCCGGGCGTGACTTTCGCTGACGTGAAACGCGTTGCCCAGTGCTGCCGAGAGGTGATGGTCGAAAACGGGCTTGAACCGTTCGTGAAAACGTCTGGTTCTCGCGGCGTGCACATGATCGTGCGCATCATGACCAAATGGGGTTTCGACGATGTGCGTTTGGCCGCAGTGGCGCTGGCCCGGGAAGTCGAGCGTCGCCTGCCCGACATTGCCACGTCGAAGTGGTGGAAGGAAGAACGCGGCCAACGTGTGTTGATTGACTACAACCAGAACGCCCGTGATCGCACGGTGGCGAGCGCGTATTCTGTGCGGCCAAACCCGATGGCGATGGTGAGCGCGCCGCTGCAATGGGATGAGCTTGATGCGTGCGAATTAGAAGACTTCACACTGTTGACAATGCCAGCCCGGTATGGCGCGCTTGGCGATTTGCACGCCGCGATCGACGAAAAACCGTACCGGCTCGATGGCCTGTTGGAACTGGCTGCGAAGGATGAACGCGATGGTCTCGGCGACGCGCCGTGGCCCCCGAATTTTCGCAAAGCCGTGAAGGAAGCAGCGCGTGTGAGCCCGAGTCGCAAGAAGAAAACGGCGGAGGCGGATGCCTCGTCGAACGACCCAGCTGCGAGCAAACCGGCGAAAGACGAGCGTTCAGACTGGCTTCCGTGACCCCACGAAATCCTTGAAATCCATCGGCGCGGCCACTTCAAGTTGATCAAAGCGGCAACTTTCTGGCGTGCGATCGGGTCGCCAATTCAGGAACGTGGTGCCGTGTCGAAACCGTTGACCTTGCAATTGGTCGAAGGCCACCTCGCACACCAAGGTGGGTGCAATGGGTTGCCACGTGAGGTCCTTCTTGGCGTTCCACCGATGGCGATCAGCGCCGATCACATCACCCCACGGGTGGCCTTCCGGCGCGCAATCTAGCGGCGCCAGAAGGGCGGCAAGTTCGCGACGTTTCGCTACGGTGAAACTCGCTGTCACACCCACATGATGCAGCGCCCCTGAGTCGTCGAACAGCCCGAGCAATAGTGACCCAACGCCGTCGCTGGACGTATGAATGCGGTACCCACCCACCACACAATCCGCAGTGCGGCGATGCTTTACTTTGATGAGTGTGCGCTTGCCTTGTGTGTAGTGCGAGTCGAGTGGCTTGGCCACCACGCCATCGAGGCCCGCTCCTTCAAACGTGGCAAACCATTGCTCGGCAACGGTTCGGTCGGTGGTACCCGGCGTGAGATATACCGGTGGGCGAGCGCCACTCATCACCGACGCCAGCGTCTGTACGCGCTCCGACAACGGTTGTGCCAAAAGTGAACGCGAACCCAACGCCAACAAGTCGAAGGCCACAAACGACGCCGGCGTTTCCAGCGCCAATTTGTTGACTCGCGACTCGGCCGGATGAATACGTTGCAGTAGGGCGTCGAAATCGAGGCCGTGGCCGTTGAGTGACGGCAACACAATTTCGCCATCGATCACGCAACGGTCAGGCAAGCTGGCCCGTGCCGCGGCGACCACTTCGGGGAAATATCGCGTCAGCGGTTTTTCGTTGCGGCTGCCGAGCTCGATGTGATCGCCGTCGCGAAAAATGATGCATCGAAAGCCATCCCACTTCGGTTCGAACCACCAGCCATCGCCATCGGGCAACACCGTGGCGGCCTTGGCCAACATGGGGCTCACAGGTGGGGTCACGGCGAGAATCATGCGCCCATTTGACCATACCGGGAACCAACCGCGCCGCGGCGGGCGTCCTACAGGCACATCATCACTAAGGGAGTCATCATGAAGATTGGTACAGCAATCGGAGCCGTTGCATTTGTGGGCCTCATCGCCGCCGGGTGCACGACGACCAAAGACGCAAAGTCGCCCACGAACACGGCCGGAACAGCGAACGCTGCCAATGCTCAGCCGGCCGCTGCGCAGCTCGCCACGGTAAAGTCGGCGTCCGCACTTTCGGGAGGCTCAGGCACCATGGACAACTCAGGCATCACAGCCGTCGGCACCGGTAAAGCATCGGGTACACCCGACAC
>JAYWAI010000186.1:0-14316 GCA_043782545.1 Acidimicrobiia bacterium | reverse complement strand
AGTGCGCGTTCGAGAGTGTTCAGAGCGTTGAGACGGAGTTGCATGCGATTCACGGGTGCTTACCCTAGATCGTGGAGCAACGTGAATCCGAGTGGGCTTCGGCTCGCTATGCGCCGTGTTCATCAGCCATCATTTCCAAATGGATCTGAACTACTCCGCCCAGGATGATGCGTTTCGAGTCGAAGTACGTACATGGTTAGAAGAAAATCTCCCAGAAGGGTGGTTTGAGCCCGGATTCGAAATCAGTCCAGACCAACGCAAATCTTTCTCTGACAATTGGACGGACAAGCTCAATGAGGGCGGATGGATTTGCGCCTCGTGGCCAAAAGAGTACGGCGGCAAGGGTCTCAGCACGATGGAAAACGTCGTCCTCAACGAAGAGTTTTCCCGGGCTGGGGCGCCCATGCGCGGCGACTTCTTTGGAGACACCTTGGTGGGGCCAACCATTTTGCAATGGGGTACAGAAGAGCAGAAGAAGTTTTTCCTGCCAAAAATTATGACGGGTGCCATGGCGTGGTGCCAGGGATTCTCAGAACCCGATTCTGGTTCTGATCTGGCCAGCCTGAAGTGCACCGCAGTGCTCGATGGCGACGAGTGGATCATCAACGGTCAGAAGGTGTGGACGACCCAAGCCCAATATGCCGATTACGTATTTTTGCTCTGCCGCACCGACCCAGACGCCCCCAAGCACAAGGGCATTTCGTACTTGTTGGTGCCAATGCGTCAGCCGGGCGTCGAGGTGCGTCCAATCGTCCAGGTCGATGGGTCAGATGAATTCAACGAAGTGTTCTTTACCAACGTCCGATGCCCGAAGGAGAACGTGGTCGGTGGGCTCAACAACGGCTGGGCCGTAGCGATGACGACGCTGGGATTTGAACGCGGCTCGAGCGCTACGACAAGCCATCGTCGTTTCGAAAAAGAACTTGAAGGCATCGTCGAAATGGCCAAGGCCAATGGCGCGATTAACGACCCGTCGACGCGGCAAGACTTGATGAAGGCGCACACCAAAGTGCAAATCATGCGCATCAACGGGCTGCGTTCCCTAACCTCGATTTTGACGGGGAAGAAGGACCCTGGGGTGGCCGCACTCGGCGCCCTGAACAAGATGTTTTGGAGCGAGTACCACAAAGACGCCATGAACCTGGCCATCAATATTTTGGGGATGCACGGCCAAATTTTGACCGGCGACGCAGGGCTCGAATGGGTGCCCGGGCAGGGGCGTCGGCGTGGCAAAATTTCATACCCCGTGAGCCCCACCCAAGCGGTCTTTTTCTTCAGCCGATCCGAGACAATTTGGGGTGGCACAGCAGAAATTCAACGCAACATTGTCGGTGAGCGCGTGCTCGGGTTGCCCAAGGAACCGTCCGCGAAATAGCGCGATAGACGCGACTAGTTGTCGAGTTTGATGAACGCAACCTGAAACGGTTTGAGGTCGACGAAGCGCGAGATCAGTCGCACCACGAGCGGCTTGTCGGTCGTGTTGATAAGCACGGCGCGAGTGTCAGATGCCATGGCTACGACGCGCGTGTCGCTTGAGGATGTCGTCTTGAGCGTTGTGCCCACCGGGAAAGCCCATGCAAAGGCTTGCAGGCTGTCACCGAACGCCGTGGTTTCGCCTCCGTTGGCGGTTGCCGTGCTGGGCCACAGACACGTCCCGCAACGATCGGGTTGGCCTTCTGGCTGCCACAAGAGCGCCGTACTCGCGCCGGACATGGCAAGGCGGATGACGGCTGTGGTCATCACCGCGTTCTGATGGTCGGCGTCCCAATTGGCGTCCTTGGGTGTCACGAACCATTCGGAAAACCAGATCGGCAAATCGGTCTTTTTCTTGAGCATAGTGGTGATGTCAGCAAACTTTTGTGACGCCGAAAATTCGTCTGTCGTCAGGTGTCCGTCGCGGGCCATTGTTTTGGAATCGACGCTAATGAAGTCGGCGCCATGTTTGTTTTTCAACCAGTAGTTGATGACATCGATCGGGCCTTGATCCAATACGCCCCAGGCGCCTTTGATAGTCGATGGATGAGGAGCTGAGCCGTCGTCGGGGAAGGAGTCCATCACTGTGTATGGGCCGCCAATAAGTGCGTCGGGCCGCACCTTTTTTACCGCGTCGTACACCTTGTTATACAAGTATGTGTAGTGCTCGAAATCCCACCGCTTCTTGTCGTTTGAGTAAAACCCTTTCAGCTCGTTCCACACCTGAAAATATTTAACATCTGGGTACCGAAGGGCGACTTGCGCAGCGAGGGCGGCAAAGTCGTCGTAGTGGCCCAGGTCAGGAGCCTTCTCGATTTGCGCCCAATCGGTTTGGCCCTCGGGCCCGCCCTTCATCCAGTCCGGCGAACAACACAAAGTGATAACGGGGGTGCCGCCAGTGTGGCGAATCACGTTGATGCGATCATCCAAGCTGGCCCAGTCGTAGACGCCAGGAGCCGGTTCAGGGTTGAGCGCACCCCAACCCATTATGTGCTGATTTTGCAACATCTTGTTGCGATCCAGATAGCTCCACGCTTTGGTGATGGCATGCGCGTCTTGCCACGGATCGGCGGAATGCTGGCCGTGAGTGACGCCGTTCGAGAGCGCCACAACTGTGGGCGGTCCGTCGTCAACGGTGACGACAACGTCGGGATGGCGGCCCACGGTGATGGGAGGAATTTCTTGAGGTGGAGCAATCGAGACTGGCGTGTTGCCATCAAAAGCTGGTTGAGTAGTCGACGACGCGCTGGTGCATGCAGCCAACGCCGATACACATGCAACGATCCCGATCAGCGGCCCGCGAATCACGAAAACACGTCCGCTGGAACGGTGGGTGGCGCGCCCATTGGGGTAACAACTTCCGGGAGGCTTGCAACTTTCCGGATACGTCCAATCGCTGTACCGAGGCGCCCTCGCAGCAGATCGCGTTCCCTATTGTTAGCCGTTACGTGGTTGTCGTAGTGGTTCAGAATTTCGGTGACGCGGCTGGCGATCATGGCTGAGTGAACGTGGTCGGTGCGCAGGCAGAATTCTTCACGCCGAATCGATGCCATGAAATCGGCGCACTTGGGTTGGTATTCCAGCATCACGCATGGCACGCCCGCAGCAACGGCCAGAATGCCAGCGTGGAGGCGTTCGGCCACGATCAACGAGCACGCTTGCACTTCCGGGATAAATGTCTCGACCGACGAGGCTTCGACTATCCGACAGTGCTTGACCGGAAGCCCGGTAAGGAATTGGGCTTGCACTGCGAATTTGCGGTCACTGGGATTCACCACAAGTAGCACTATTGAGTGACCTTGTTGCACAAGCTGGCACATTGCGGCGGCGGCGTGGCGGACAACTCGGTCGTGATCATGGCCCCATAAATCGTCGCCGTATCCGAGGCAAAATCCAACGACCGACCGGCGGGCTTCCGAAGTGGCTGCGCGTTCCGGGATGTCAAGTAGGAACGCGGGGTCACCGACTATCTCACAGTCGATGTCGAGGTCGCCGAGAAGTTTTGCACTGTTGGGCCCGCGCACCGTGATGCGGTCGAATGGCGCGAGTGTGTTATGCCATTTTCCCAATTCGTCTCGATTTGAGAAGCTGTGTTTTCCGCCGAATTTCGGATCTTCGACTCCGGCACCGATCATGAACGCGGGGCGCATGGCTGTGAGTGCCAGGGCCGTCTTGACGTGAATGCGCCAATTGGTTCGGCCAATTACTGTGCCGCCGCCCAGGAGCGGGAATCCGGCTCGCAGCTGTTGTCGTGCGACGCGGTGCAACGATCGAGTGATCTCTCGCGGGTACAGCGGCACATCAACCGAGGGGGCTGGCGATAAGGCGGCGCGGAGTGCGACGGCAATAGCGTCGTCACCTAAGTTGTTGTGCCCCGTCCAACCGATATAGGCGAACATCATCGCACCACCGTAAGAAATACGAAACGGAGGAGCACCATGGCCAAGAACGCAATTGCCGTTGGCACGGCAACAATCACGAGTCCGTGCATCACCCGACGTGATGGAATGCGACCCGACACAATCAGCATCTCGCGGGTGGCTAGCAACCCGACAAGTGCGATCAACAGACCCAGCGTGATGGGAGCCGAAACGTTGATCATGGCTTGTTTGATGGGGCTATTCGTCATGTCGGTGCTCCTTCGATTGCGCGATAGCGCTGCGTCGTAGAGGGGCCGTGGGCGGTCAAAATTTCGCAAGTCAGCATTGGAATTGTTAGCGCCGACACCCCAATGACGTAGGCCGCGGGGTTCCAGGCGTGAAACCACAACAGGCATTGCGCGCCAACAGTTGCGATCGACACACTGAGCGCAACGCCAATAGTCAATTCGATGGCAATTGTGCCGAAACGGCAGAGCCGAGCGATCGATAGGCCAGGCATAGTGAACACGAAAATCAAGGCCAGAATTGGCCGTGCCGGGTTGTGCCATCCGGTGATCGCCAGTGTCAAGGTGGTTGTCACGATTGCCAGTTCGAGTGCTGGACGCCAGCGCGTGCTGGTAGCGGGTAACGATGATGGTGGGCGCTTCATGGCGATACCTCGTGAGAATTGACGACGTCGGCTTCGTAGTTCGCTTCGTAGACGTAAGCCTTGGCGTTCGGCGACGAAAACACGACGCGGAATCGGCCGGTGGATTCGAGGGTTTTGGCCAGCTCGCCGACCCAGCCGGGCTTGAGTCCGTAGAGCTGAATGCCGAACTGTTCTTGACTCGTCGTTAAAACGAAATAGGCCGTCGACGAGTTTTTGTTGAGAAAGTCGATGATGGTGGAGCGATCGGTGAGCACCGAATCGTCACTCGGGAAGTAGTGGTACTGCTCAAGGGCTTGATAGCGCCACGGCAGGTTGCGGCTCACGGCCACCAGGTTGGCTCCGAGTGGTGCGTTGGCGTACACGTAGCGAATTGCCTCGGCCTCTTGTGGGTCGACACGTTCGAACTCTTCGTTGCCGTATCGAGCCACGATAAACAACGGCACGATCGCGGCGGTGAAGACGGCGATGATGGCTGTCGCTACCGCTGGCCGTCGCAATCGGCCGGGTACGGGGAATACAGCCAGCGCGCCAAACACGACAAGTAGCGGGAGGGTAAACAGGTAGGCACGCAGCACAACTTCGCCGCCGTAGCTTTGCAAACCAACCACAGGTATGGCGGCCAATGTGGCGACGATGAGCCCCTTTTGTCGGACGCCGATACGCCACCGTCGAAACAAGCCAATCGCCGCGAGCCCCACCATTACCGCGGCGAAACCCATGCGTGAATACAGCACCAGTTGGCGTTGATCGCCACCGGTCAAACGCCCAGCTACACCACTGTTGACGTTTTGCCCGACACTGCCAAAGCTGCTGAGCACGGTCTGCAAATGACCTTTCCAAAACGCGTCGGCACCGAGACTGATCCAACCCAGGTAGATGACGACTTGCATGATTGGCAGGCTGCGCAGTGTGCACCGGCGGGTGATCACGAGCAGCGTCGTGATGCCCATGACGAACAGCGGCGTGAGTTGATGACTCATGCAAATAACGGAAAAAATCAACAGCTGCATGCCGAGCAAGCTGACGCGTTGCCAGCCCGCGGTGATGGCTGGCTCCACCTTGTCCAGTTCGACGCGGTCGTAGCCGAAGAGTTGTGACCGGGGCGTGAGGTGTCGGCCGCGACGGATGGCGTCAGGTTTGCGGGCATCGGGATGATCTTGCGGTGGCGCGGTGTAGAACCGAAGCAAGATGGCGATGAAGGTGATAGCGAGGCCGTAGTTAAGGGCTTGCGGCGAGATGTAATCCTGGCCAACCCAATTGCCCAACATAAACATCCAGACCATCAGCCAACGTGCCCGCGTGCTCTTGGTAACCGATCGAACGATCACCCACAGCGGTGCCAGGTACATGGCGTTGAAAAACACGGGGGCGTAGCGGATGAAATATTTCGCCGAATCCAATCCAGCGATTTGGGTGATCATGGCGGCCAGCGAAAACGAGCCTGGCCATGAATAGCGGGCGTCCAAGTTGGGCAGCGTTGCGCCAGCCCGGGTGATTCGTTCGATGAATCCAATATGCAAGTAGGCCGAGAAGAATCGTGGCTCGGCTTCGATCAGACCGACCGACCCATGCAACATAAACAGCATCACGAGCAGTTGGGGCACGAGTACAACCGGTCGCAAAACAGGGCGAGTAATGGCATAGGCAAAACCCGCGCCCAGAGTGATAATGCCGATGAAAAATAGGGGATGCAGCGCGTTGAGAAGGCCGAGGCCGCCAACGTCGTACTCGCTCGTGAGCGCTACGCCCGCCGCCCACATGGTGGTGCCGGCGACGCTCAGGCTCACCGGAATGATTACATCGGATCGGCGTTCGGTTTGGCGAGTGGTGACTTCCGGCAGAGCGCGCCGTGTCTTGGGTGCGGTGCGCCTCAGCGTTGATGCCACGAGTGGAATCGTGCGGGCTGCGACGAGCAATTGAGCTCCGAAGTATGCCCAGCCAACGGCGACGAGACCTCTCGATGTAATGAGACCAAGGGTGCCGCCCAGTATGAGCGCGCACGAGGCCACTTGCACCGCGATCACCAGGCGGGTGCGTTTGCGAACTCGGGCCACGGCGAGGGCCACTATGTTGACGAATCGAAACACGGTCGCCGCGGCAACCAATCGCAACAACATGGTGAGTGACGGGTCCGACGAGTGGGCCAGCACCGACACGGCCAACGGCGCCAACGCTCCAGCGGCAATAGCCGTTGGTATGAGAACCGCTCCACCCAACTTGAGCGTGCGTGCCAGATGCGTATGGAGTTCGAGCTCGTCGTGCGAACCTTCAACGGTGAGCGATGTCGCCAGCGACGACATGAGCAAATCCAGCGCGATGGTCACGGCCCAGATGGCGTAGAAGCGCCCCGAGATGGCCAGCCCAAGATGAGCGGCCACGATCACGGGCAGCAGCGACGTCGACGCCAATTGGCACAGGCCTCCAAAGTAATCGGCGGCGATCATTTTGCGCAGAGGTAGTTTGCTCAGCCCTGTCGCGGTGGTGCTGGTTCGGCGTACGTGCCGCGGGATGAGTTTGCGCATGATGAGCGCGTTGACGGGGACGAGCGTGACCAGCATCGGAATTGTCCACGAGGCAAAAAGTCCAACGTGAGCGGCCATGCCCGAAAACGCAACCAAGAGCGCGATTTTCGCGATCGAGAAACCGGCGTTCTCGATAGGTACCCACACTGCTTCTCGTAGGCCCGTGAGCACACTGTCTTGCAATGTGAAAACACACCAGGCCGTGACGGCCATCACGAACCACGGTGCCAAATACCAGGATCCGTTGAGAAAGCCTCCCATCCAATGCCAGTGCACGGCGGCGGCGCTAAACGTGCCGGAGATGACGATCGCCATGGCTGCGGAGGCCAGGTACGACATGACGACCAATCGCTTGGTGCCGGCCCCGGCATGAGGCAACAGCCGTGGCAGGGTGGCAATCAAATTGAACTGTGCAACGCCGCTCAACAAAATCATCATCGACACTGCTGCGGATACTCGACCGACTTCAGCGGCTGGATATATACGCGTGGCGATAGCCCAATACCCCGCGCCGCACAGGCTGGTGGCGATCGTCGTAATGATGAGCGCGTAGCTCGACCGGTACAGCGGCACTCTGGTGTGAGCCAAAATGCCCGTGGCTTGTTTGCGATGACGCCAACGCTCTGGCTCGTCGTTCGCTTCGGCGATGTCAGTTTGCGCGTTGCATATTGAGAACTCCGAAACCTCGTTTAGTGGTGTCGTGCGTTCCAGTAGGTCGGTCAAATCGAGCGCGCCTCCTTGCGGCTCTTGACGTATGCAAATGGTCCAGCGGCGATGCCCAACAACTCGGCAGTGGCCAAGCGACGGGGGAATCCAGCAGTGCGGCGAGCGTTCTTCGACGACCCGGACCGCAAGAGCAACCGCAACCCTTCTGGTGCACGGCGGGCGATCATCACGATGTGACGTGGGTCGTCCATGATGCACTTCGTCAAAATTGACGTGATGCCTTTGCCGTAGCTGTGCAGTTGATGCGCAAGGCCTTCGTAATCGGGTCGATGGCGGTGTCGCACAATGGCCCGTGGTTCGTACGCAATGGTGTTGCCGCTCAACACGGTGGCCAGAAAGAGTGCCAAGTCTTCGCCCGACGGTGCGCTAGTGCCGGGGCCCATAGCAACGTCGTATCCGCCGAGTTCTTCAATGGCATCTTTGCGGAACGCCACATTGTTACCCGAACCAAACATACCTGCCGTGTAGGGATACAGGGGGCTGTCATGTCGATTTTTCACGAGGTCGAAAATTTTGGGTTGGTAGCCCTTGGCGAATCCACCGTATTGTTCAAACCAGGCTTGCGCCTCGCTGGTGAGGTTGGCGGGAAGCACCAACCCCGTCACACAGACGGCCTCGGGATTGAGGTTGAACCGGCGCACGACTGCGTTGAGCCACTGGGGATCAGCGAGTACGTCGTCGTCGGTGAAGGCCACTATTGACCCCTTGGCTTCTGCTGTGCCGCGGTTACGGGCGCGAGATGAGCCAGCTATGTTCTCTCGCACGTAACGCACACGTGAATCATCGGCAAACGAATCAACGATCTTTCGGGTTTCTTCGTCGCTGGGCGCGTTATCTACCACGATGATTTCGAAGCGCGGATAGTCAATGGCTGTGAGCGAATCCAGGCAGCGAGCCAGTTCTTCTGGGCGGTCCTTCGTGGGCACGACAATGCTGACCATGGGGGCGTTGTCGGGGGTTGGCGTGCCGAAGAGGCAGTCGGGGTGGTCGCTGTGTGCGCTGGCGGCATCGAAGGCGTAGTGCAACTCGATTTCGTCGCCGAACTCCGCGTGGATTGCTTCGGTGAGTTCGGCAGCTGACAGCCAGCCGTCTTTGAGTTCCAGTTCGATTTGGCCCAGCGGTTGCGTGTGAATTCGCACCAGGGCGCAGATCCGTTCGAACCGATGCTCGGCATTTTGCGGTGCGAACACGTCTTGAATGTCTTGCGACATTTCGACTTCGACCATGAACGTGGGCTCGAAACCGCGTACCGCGGCTGCCGTTTGATGGGCGGCTTGTGACGCCGGTGCTGGCGCTGCATTGCCGGGGCGTCGGTCCCATACTTTGCCAGCGAGGTAGCCAGTCATCGTGGATCCCAACCCGACCACCACGGCGCCGGATCGGCCTAGGCCCGTGAGGTCGCCTTTTGCCGCGTCGTACATGCCGCGTAACACGGCGGTGGGGAGTACTCGCGTGACGTAAGTACGTTCGGCCGACAGACCGTCGTTGGATCCAACAAGGCCGGTCATGCGAGCCTTGGACAGTCCTTCTGCGTAGCAGCGGCTGCGAAAGTAGGCGAGGCGTCCACGGGTGTCGGGCACATTGTGACGCACCACGGCTGCGGGCTCATACATGTTGATGCTGTCGGGCCACAGTTGCCGAGTGCGAATGCACAACTCGGTTTCTTCGCACCCCAGCGGGTGTTTGCCGACGCGGCCAAGGCCGGCCCGGAATCCGCCGACCTGTTCGAACACTTCTCGCCGGAATGCCATATTGGCGCCGATCGGGTTGCGCACTGGTGCTTTTACCGTCGGCAAACCGGTATACGAGCAGCCCAACACCCAGTTGAATTCTTCTGGGAACCAACGTGGCGACGTGGTTTGCCACGCCGGTGAGATGGCTCCGCCAGCCACCATCACCGACGAATCTTCGAAGGCCAACAACAGGTTGGCAATCCACCCGGGCGCGGCCTCAGCATCGTCGTCGAGGAACGCCACAACGGCGGCGGTTGAGGAATCGATTCCAGTGTTTCGCGCGCCAGACAGGCCCCGCTCGAATTGGTTTTCGATCACGATGATCGTGTTGGACCACGGCAAGAAGCGTTGACGCGCCCGGTTGAAGAGCTCAGGATTGTGATCGATGACGACGATCACCTCGAGCGGTGTTGGTTCTTGTGTGATACAAGATTTGACCGCCTCGCACAGCTCCATCCACCGTTCTAACGTGTACGCGCAGATGATCACCGAGGCCTCGGCGCAGCCGTCAAATTGACGGTCATTGCCAATACGGATTGGGGCCAGAAGATCGGTCACTTGATGCGCTCCTTGAGGATCATGCGCAGCACGCGGAACCCGTCGCGATGGACGCTCAATTTGGAATCGCCGTGAATGCGAGGAAATTCGAAGCTGGGTACCTCAGCGACTTTGACTCGTGCTTTGGCCACCCGCACGCTCATGAGTGCCTCGACTTCAAAGCCGTCACAGGTGAAATCGACCTTGTCGACGAGCGTTTTCCAGAAGGCGTTGTAGCCGTAGTTGATGTCGGTGTAGCTCGTTCCGTACATCACGTTGGCCACGGTCGATAACACCCAGTTACCGATTTTGCGGCCGGCGGTGAAGTCGGTGGAGCCGCCGCCAGGGACGCATCGGGTGCCCTTCGCGAAATCCGCGCCGGCAGTTAAGGCGGCAACGAATTTCGGGATTTCGGCTGGGTCGGTCGAGCCGTCAGCGTCCATCAGCACGACGATGTCGCCCGTGGCGGCGGCGGTACCCGCGCTCAAGGCCGCACCTTTGCCCCGTTTGGTCACCATGATCACTCGCACGTCGTCTCGCAACGACGTGGCCATTGCGGGCGTGCCGTCGGTAGACAGGCCGTCCACGATGATGATTTCGTGGATGTCGGCGGGCATTCGCGAGAACACATGCGCCAGGTTTTTTGCCTCGTTTAGTGTGGGAATGACCACGCTGACGGTCGGCACACCGGGCTGCCGCTTGGGCTTGCCGCCGCTGCGATCCACTGCTTCAAGGTCACGCAAGTCCGTTGTGCCAGAACGGTCCTTGCGTTTCAACGCGGTTGGCACTGCGGTGCGCATTTCATCTACGAACGTCATCGATCATTCCCCTTGTTTCGACGATCCGCCCGGACCTTCGTGTGATTGATTTCGTCACTCTGTGTAGTTTTGCTTAACGGAGGTAAGCCGTCCTTTGCCGTTTCTTAGCCAACCATTCGCCTGCTCTTTGCATTCGATCCCGAAGGCCCGCTCGCAGTGGTTTTTGGACGGTTGGAATCGATGTGGCGCACCGTCTCCAGAACCAGCCGTCGGTACCGCCCCGTCCCCAGAACCAGCCGTCGGTACCGCACCGTCTCCAGAACCAGCCGTCGGTACCGCCCCGTCCCCAGAACCAGCCGTCGGTACCGCCCCGTCCCCAGAACCAGCGCCGAAATATTCTGGGTACGTTGACGCTACAAATTGGTGCGTCGGGCGTACCCAGAAAAGTAGACCCGGCCTTCTGGGGGTGTTGTCCGGACCTGCACTACTTCTGGGGGTGTTGCGCGTACATTCCACCGTCTCGTCGTGCATACGCCGCCACGTTTCTGGGGGGAGTTTCAGGACGTCGATATTTGTGAGTGGTCCGCGAATCGAGCGTAAGTTATTGGCATGAGCAATGCGAGTCGATATTCCTTTCGTACCACGATCCAGACGGCCGGTAAGACGGCAACGGGCATTGCCATACCGCCTGACGTCATCGCAGCTTTGGGTACTAGCAAGCGTCCGGCTGTGAAAATCACTATGAACAACCAGACCTACCGAAGCACTGTGGCGGTCATGGGAGGCCAATTCATGGTGAGTGTCAGTGCCCAACATCGTGAGCTAACCGGAGTTGCTGGCGGCGATGAGGTTGACGTCACACTTGAGCTCGACACCGAGTCGCGTTACGTTGTACTACCGAAGGATTTCGCCGACGCTCTCCAAGACGCGCCGGTCGCCAAGGAATTTTTCGCCACGCTGTCCACCAGCAACAAGGGCTGGCACATCACATCAATCGAAGGCGCGAAAACACCCGAAACGCGCGCTCGTCGCCTGGCGAAATCGATCGAACTACTGCGAACCGGCAATGCTCGGTAGCGGGTCGGCCGCTGAAAGTCGACATGGTGTTGCCCGAGGCGGGTCGACGGTCGGCGTGCGGATTGCCGACTATGGCGCGTGGCGATGACGGCTTCTCGCTCGGAGGGTTTAGGGCCTGCGGCAAAGGGGTAACTCTTTATCCATGGATGCCATTACTCTTTTGCGAAATGATCACAAGACCGTTGAAGCGCTATTCAAGCGTTTCGAGAAGGCTGGAGATCGTGCCTTCGTTGAAAAACGAGAGATAGTCGATCGGATGATTCAGGAATTGTCGGTCCATACCTCGATTGAGGAACAGGTGTTTTATCCGATGACCAGGGTCATGGTGCCTTCCACTGAGGACATAGCGTTGGAGAGCCTCGAGGAGCATCACATCGTGAAGTGGGTGCTATCGGAACTCGACGGTATGGACCCACAGAATGAACGTTTTGATGCGAAAGTAACCGTATTGATCGAGAACGTCCGCCACCACGTGGAGGAAGAACAGACTGAGTACTTTCCGAAGGTGCGCGACGCTCTGTCTCGTGCCGAACTTGCCGACATGGGCCGGTCACTGGCCCACGCAAAACTCGGGGCATCTCCTCATCCGCATCCCCGCGCTTCTGACTCGCCACAAACCAACGTGATTAGCGCTATTACCGGGGTGGTGGATCGTTTCGCCGACAACCTCATGGGGATTGCCCAAGGTGGTGTCGCTGCCGGCCAGGAATTGATCAAGAGTGCAAAGAACGGAGCTAACTCCGTCGCCAAAACGGCGAAGTCGGGCACGAAGGCCACAACCGCGAGCGCGACGCGGGCAGCCGGTAAAACGGTGACAACAGCAAAGAAAGCCACACGACAGACTGCCGCTGCCACGCGACGCTGACTGAAACTCAAGCCGGATTCGTCGTAAAGAAATTGGCGCCCTCGGCAGGATTCGAACCTGCGCCACCGCCTCCGGAGGGCGGTGCTCTATCCCCTGAGCTACGAGGGCCAACCCGTGCAAGCTAGTCGAAACGGCCCGCATGGCGGAAAGGGTTCTGGCCGCCTGTTCGCTCGCCCGTAACATGGGGCATGATTCGTGAGTCACTCACCAGCGCAATCCGTGATGCGCTCGGAACCCTCGGGGTCGACGCCCCAGCCGACATATCTTTGGAACGTCCGCGCAACGCTGAGCACGGCGATTGGTCGAGCAACGTAGCCCTCGTCGTAGCCAAGTCGGCGGGTCGGAATCCTCGCGAATTGGCGTCGCAACTGGCGGCATTTTTGGGTGATGGGAGCGTGCCTCACGTCACGGCGGTGGAACTTGCGGGGCCCGGCTTCTTGAACTTTCGGCTGGCCGATTCGTGGCTGCACGACGTGTTGATCGACGCAGCCACCCGTGGCACGGAAAATTTCGGCCGTGTCAACGTAGGCCGCGGCCGCACCGTAAATGTTGAATTTGTTTCGGCTAACCCGACCGGGCCGCTTCACGCCGGCCATGGTCGCGGCGCCTGCTTTGGCGACTCGCTCGCTCGTATTCTGGGGTGGGCTGGGTACCTGCCCAATACAGAGTTTTATGTCAATGATCGTGGCACGCAGGTTGCCACGTACGCGGCATCGCTGGTAGCTCGTCGCAACGGCGAGCAACCCCCAGAAGGCGGGTACATGGGCCAGTACATCATTGACTGGGCTCGTGAAATGCCCGTCGATGCTGACCCGGTCGAGTGGGGTTTGGTGAAAGCCCTCGAGTACCAGAAAGCCACGCTGGCCGCGCTCAACATCGTTTACGACCGTTGGAGTTCCGAACGCCAGTTGGTGGCTTCCGGGGCCATGGATCTGGCCCTCGAAGCGCTGCGCCAAGACGGTCATATTTTCGAACTCGATGGGGCCACGTGGTTGCGCACGACCGATTTCGGTGATGACAAAGATCGCGTACTGATTCGCAGCGACGGCCAACCCACCTACTTCTTGCCCGACATTGCCTATCACCGCGACAAGTTCACCCGCGGTTCTCTGCTCATCAATGTGCTCGGTGCGGATCATCACGGGTATGTGCAACGCCTCAAGGCCGCGGTGCAAGCACTTGGTCATGAGCCCGACGATCTTGACATTGTGATCGGCCAGCAAGTCATGCTCATGCGCGAGGGTCAAGAGGTGAAACTTTCCAAGCGGTCCGGCGACATCATCGAGTTGCAAGATGTGATCGACGAGGTCGGCTCGGATTCAACCAGGTTCACCTATCTCTTGCAGTCGATGGACACGCGCCAAATATTTGACATGGGCGTCGTGGTTAAGCAATCGATGGATAATCCGGTGTTTTATGTGCAGTATGCCCACGCCCGCGTCTGCGCCATCCAACGCCAGGCCATCGAGCGGGGAGTGACTCGCAAGCCACTCGCCGACGTCGACCTGGGCGTGCTGACGCATCAACGTGAACTTGACGTGTTGCGCTCGTTGTATCAACTTGCCGACGCCGTCACGATGGCGGCGAATGATCGA
>JAYWAI010000185.1:0-5408 GCA_043782545.1 Acidimicrobiia bacterium | reverse complement strand
GCGCGGCGAGCACCGCAACGACACGCCCGTGTCGGGTGATTTCGACGTCTTCGCCTGACACCGACAGCTGCGCGATGACACTCGATAAGTGTTCCTTGACCTCATGAATTGCCATTTGTACCGCCATGACATGCAGAGTACATAGATTTTGGCCAGATTATTAGGCCAAAACTTCGAGTCAGCGTTACTGCCGACGCGTGCGTGGCTTACACCAGGGCGAGGGATTCGGAGCGCTCTCGGCGTTCGGCGAGAGTGCGGGCCAGCTTGCCGATGCGGCCAATGCGAGTCATCACTCGATCGCGAGCAGCCTCGGCCGCGGCGGTCAATCCAGTGAGCGATTCGATGCGCCAGTGATTCAAAATCACCGGCACCAAAATTTGATCGTGATGTAATTGGGCGTCGTAGATGCCCGCGGCAGCGATCAGTTTGCTGTGCTGAGCAAAATTCGGAATACCCAAACCGGGCATGGCGAAGTTTTGGACGACGTCTTCTACAGCTTCCACGAAGCCCGATGGGTCGATCTCCATCGCGGCGGTGGTGAGGTCTCGGTAAAACAGGAAGTGAAGGTTTTCATCAGCCGCGACGCGGGCCATGATTTCGTAGCCCGCTGTATCACCCAGCAGCTTGCCGGTGTTGCGATGCGAAATGCGGGTGGCCAGCTCTTGCAGCGTGACGTACACCATGCCTTGCATGGGCGATGTCGGCGCGGGTGCTTCACCGCCGGACACTTGAATCATGCGACCACGTTCGAGTTCGACGGGGTCGATAGCGCGGGTGGCCGTCATATAGTCACGCATCACAATCGAATGGCGACCCTCTTCGGCCGTCCATCGGCGCACCCACACGCCAAAGGCACCATCAACACCGAACGTGTTCTCGATATCACGGAAGTAGTACGGCAGATTGTCTTCTGTGAGGAGGTTCAAAAACAGGGCGCTACGAACAGCCTGGGACAATTCCGTGCCGCCGACATCGGTTTCGCACTCCGTCCACGATTCGCCCTTGACGAAATCGCGGCCCCGCGAGTACGGAACGAGCTCGTGTGGAAACCACTCCTTGGCCTGTGATAGGTGGCGTTCGAGCAGCTCAGCGGCTTTGGGCTCGAGCTCTGCGAGGAGTGAGGCGGGCGACATAGGGCCAGTCTACCTACCGGTAGGTAGACAAACCAGGGCACCCACCGAACTCTTAACAATTCGTTGCATTCGGGCACGTCAACCCAATGGCGGCCAGGCCGAAATCTCACGATGCTGACACCTCGCGTAAGACTGGCCGCATGACCGACTACCAGCCTCCTGTTGACGACATCATCACTGCATTGTGTTTGTTTGGTGGCATCAACGACGTGGCGCAATTCCCCGAAATTGCCCACGCCGATCGGGACACAGTCACCGGACTTCTGACCGAATATGGACGGCTCATTGCCAAGGTCATTGCACCCTTGAACAAGGTTGGCGATCTCAACCCCGCCCAGCTTGATCATGAAACTCATTCAGTAACGACGGCCCCGGGATTCAAAGAGGCCTATCGGCAATACATGCTCGGCGGTTGGCCGTGCGTGCCCTTCGCCCCTGCGTTCGGAGGAGGCGGGTTCCCGTGGTCGGTGGCGATCGCCATGAACGAAATGGTGGGCGCGGCCAACCTGGCGTTTTCGTTGTGTCCGCTTTTGGGTCAGGGGGCCATCGACGCCATCACCCATCACGGCAGCGCCGAGCAAAAGGCGATGTATCTCGAGAAGCTCGTATTGGGCACCTGGACCGGCACCATGAACCTCACCGAGCCAGAAGCCGGTAGCGATGTCGGAGCGCTGCGCACCCGGGCGGTGAAACATGCTGATGGCACGTGGCGCATTTTTGGTCAGAAGATTTTCATCACCTACGGCGACCATGATTTCACCGACAACATCGTGCACTTGGTGTTGGCCCGTATCGACGGTGCCGGCCCCGGCACCAAAGGCATCTCGTGCTTCTTGGTGCCGAAATTTCTTGTCAACGCCGACGGGTCCCTCGGGGCTCGCAACGACGCCAACGTGGTGTCTCTCGAACACAAGATGGGCATTCATGCCAGCCCCACCTGTGTTATGGCGTATGGCGACCAGGGCGAGGGTGCGTTAGGCGAACTTTTGGGCGAGCCAAATGATGGTATGCGCACCATGTTTACCATGATGAACAACGCCCGTTTGGGCGTCGGTACGCAGGGTTTGGCGCTAGCTGATCGGGCGTATCAAATGGCGGCGACGTATGCCGCGCAGCGCACCCAAGGCCGCGCCGTCGGTGCGCCAGCGGGCACCGAGTCGCCGATTATCGAGCACCCTGACGTGCAACGAATGTTGCTTACGATGCAGGCCAACGTGGCCGCAATGCGATCGCTCATTTACACGAATGCTGGAGCGCTGGATGCTGCTCGGCATCACCTGGATGCCGACGCTCGCAATGATGCCAAGGCCCGCGCCGATCTGTTGACGCCGCTATCGAAAGCGTGGTCGACCGACCTTGGCGTTGAGATGACGTCGGTGGCGCTGCAAGTATTTGGTGGCATGGGTTTCGTGGAAGAAACTGGCATCGCACAGTTGTACCGCGATAGTCGCGTCGCTCCGATCTATGAGGGCACCAACGCTATTCAAGCCATTGATTTGGTGACCCGAAAAATCACCATTGGCGGGGGTGCGCTCATTGCGGAATTGTTCGACGACGCCGAGCGCGCCGCGGTGTTGGCGTACGCGCCTCATGTCATTGCCGTGATTGCGCTGGCTCGTGAAGCAACGACGTACATGCTTGACAAAGTGGCGTCGGCTCCGAGCGATGCTTTGGCCGGTGCGACGCCCTATTTGCGCTTGGTGGCCACGGCTATCGCCGGTGGGTTAATGGCCACGCAGGCGTCGCAACCTGCAACGTCTGAGGATGAAATACGGCGGGTGCACGAAGCACGATTTTTCTGCGATCAGTTGGCTCCATTGGCGCTTGGCTTACTGCCCAGCATCACGAGCGGCGCTGGTGCGTTAGCGCGGCGTTAACTCAGTAGCGCGGTAGCGCGTTAGGACAGCCGCGCCGTAGCTAGGCGCTCCGTGGGTGCACGCGTGCGATAACACCCAGCCACACCACAGTCATGCTGGCCACGACGGTCACCACGATTGGCATCGCTTTAGCGCCAGATGAGTCGAGCAAGCGGCCAATGAGCCACGGAACTGTCAAGCCACCGATGGAGGACGCACCCAAAAACCAACTGGTCGCGTTGCTCGTGAGCGTCAATCGGGTCGAGGCGAAGTTGACCATCGACGCAAATTGCGGTGCCACGGCGAGCCCGAACAGCACCGTTAATATCCACACTGCTGGGTGGTTGCCGTTCGCCACGATCATGGCTCCAGCCACGGTGGCGGCCATCGTGCACGAGCCGACCACCATGTGCGCCGCGCTGACGCGGCGAGCAATGCCGATCGACAGTAACCGTCCCACCGTGAAAGCGGCCCAGAATGCGGTTGTGACACCCGACGCGGCGGCGTCGTTGCTTCGTTTGCTGGAACCACCCAAATGGATGTCGCGCGCGTAGCTGCTGATCCACCCTGCGAAACCGACTTCGCTGCCCACGTACAGCACGAAGAACCCTGCGATGATCGCCAGTCGAAATGTCGATTGCGGCGCAGTCGATTCCTCAGCGTGGTGTTCCGGGTTTGGGGTTTCGGCCCGCCACAACATCACGGCCGCTCCGACGGCTGCAACGGCGAGCACGATACTCACCAGCCCGAGCGTGTTGTCGTGCCGAAGTGAGATGTATACGGCCGGTGGAGCCAACAGCGCTCCGATGCCGAAAAACATGTGCAGGGCATTGAGCCACGGGCCCACTGGTTTCTCGTCAATGGCATGACGTTGGGAATGGTTCCAGACCAACAGCGTGTTGGCACCCACGTCCATTGCCGCCCCAGCGGCACCGACAAAGAAGAACACCATAGCCAATGCAGCAAGGGAATGAAATCGAGGAATGAGCAACGCGAACACACCCAGCACGCCGAACGCCGTGGCCATTGCCTTGTGTCCGAGGCCCTTGTCGTAGACCCGACCTCCGACCAGAGATCCGAAGAAATATCCGATCGCCGATGCGGCGAACAGCACCCCAATCGAGCCCCGTTTCACGGCCAACTGCACCGCGAGCGCATCGGCAGAAGGTCCCAAAATAGACGCCGAAAAACCCAGCACAATGAACGCGCCCATATATCGCAGCGCCGGATTGCGGCCAGTGTGTGCGGCAATTGCTTGAACTGGCGCAGTAGCGTGCGAACCGTTCATTCGTCGAGGTTTCGGGGTTTTGTATGGCACGACATTTGGGTCTCGATCTTGGGGGTACCAACATCAAATTCACGATGCTGGAGAGCGCTCCGGGGCTTGGGCAAGGCGGTGATTCGCTCAGCATCATAGGGAGTGATTCGATCACCACCGAGGCTCATTTGGGGCCGGATCATGTCGTTGAGCGACTAATCGAAGCCGGCCACGCGGCATTCGAAGCGTGGGGGGTACCCGATTCGATTGGAATGGGTGTACCGGGGTTTTTCAACGCCGACGCCGGCACGATCGAACTCTTCCCGAATCTTCCCGGTGCATGGCGGGGTTATCCGATCGTGGCCAATGTGTGCGCCGGTCTCGGCCAACATGTGGCGCTCGTCAACGACTGCCGGGCGTTCACTCTGGCTGAAACGCGCATGGGCGCCGCCGGGGGATGCCGCAACGTGGTGTGCTTCGTGCTGGGCACGGGCATCGGCGGCGGCATGATCATTGATGGACGCCTGCGCTACGGGCGCGATGGGCGCGCTGGCGAGCTCGGCCACCTCATCGTGGAGCCCGGTGGCCAGTTGTGTGGTTGTGGTCGTCACGGGTGTGTGGAGGCCTATGCGAGCGCAGGGCCATTTGCCCGAGCTGCGGGGCAAGCAACACCGGCCGATGCAATTGCCGCCGCCGGTCGCGGCGATGCCCAAGCGCTGGCAGCCATAGATCAGATGGCGAAATATCTCGGCATCGCCATTGCCAACATGATCACCGCAGTGTTGCCTGAGCGGGTCGTAATCGGCGGTGGTATTGCTCAGGCCGGCGACCTATTGCTTGACGCCATTCGCGCGGCCACTCACCAGTATCAGATCACCGTGCCACCAGATTGGTACGACATTGTGACGCCCACGCTGGGCCCATTCGCAGGGGCAGTTGGGGCCGCGCTGTGGGGTCGTGAGCACGACGTCAACTAGGCGTGTGATTCGCCGTCTGCGGCTGCGTCCGTTTCTGCAACCGGTCGCGGGAAATTAACGGTGAACACCGCTCCGCCGTCGGGGGCATTCGATGCGTGAACCGTGCCACCGTGGAGTTGCGCAATATCGTGCACAATCGACAGGCCCAGGCCGCTTCCCGGCATTGTGCGTGACGTGGTCGCTC
>JAYWAI010000184.1:0-2043 GCA_043782545.1 Acidimicrobiia bacterium | reverse complement strand
TGATATTTATTTGCTTCATGTTGTCGATGTGCCCCGCTCAGATCATTTCGAAGTTGCGCCGCAACTCGTGATCGGTGACCGACTTATTGAATTGCACCCACTCTTGACGAGCCGTGTTGACCAAGTGGTACTGCACCTCATCGCCCCATGCCGCTGGTCCAATTTTGGATTGCTCAAACGCCCGAATGCTGTCAGCCAAGTTCCACGGCACCCGCTCGATAGCGGGGTCGGTATAGGCATTTGTTTTGAACGGCTCGCCACAATCGATCTTGTTCTCGATGCCGTACAGCCCTGCTGCGATGGTGGCCGCCAACGCCAAATACGGATTGGTATCGGCACCCGGGATTCGCGATTCGACCCGCATACCTTGGCCATGGCCGACCACCCGGTAACCGCAAGTGCGGTTGTCGTTTCCCCACACGATGCCGGTCGGCGCCCACGAGTCGGGCTGGTAGCGCTTGTAACTGTTGACGTAGTGGGCGAACATCCACGCCAATTCCTGCCCAGCGGCCATCAAGCCACCGAGGTAATAGCGGAATGTCTCACTCATGTGATCGCGTCCGTCGGCGTCAAACATCAGGCTGCGATCGGTGGTCGAATCCCACAGCGATGAGTGGATATGGCAGCTCGATCCGACGTCAGAAATCGATGGCTTGGCCATAAACGTGATGGCCCGGTTGTGGAAGTGGGCGATCTCTTTGCAACCGTTTTTGAAGATGGTTTGCATGTCTGCCGTGTTGAGCGCCTCGGCGTATCGGACGTTGATTTCGTGTTGTCCGTAACCCGCTTCCCCTTTGGAAAATTCGATCGGGATGCCGGCGTTGTACATGCCCAGACGAATGTCGCGGATGATGTATTCGTCTTTGGTGGTCTGCAAAATGTGGTAGTCGAGAATGTGATCAGAGTGCGGTATCAGGTCGCGGTAGCCCTTCTTGGCTGCTTCTTCGTAGGTATCGCGATATAAGAAAAATTCGACTTCTGTACCGGCCTTACACACGTAACCCTGCTCGGCGGCACGGGCGATTTGGCGCTTGAGAATCTGGCGCGGGCTCACTTCGATGGGCTCGCTGGTGTGTTCATCGACGAGGTCACAAATCACCAATGCCGTGCGTTCGATCCACGGAATCATGCGCAGCGTGGCCATGTCTGGCACGGCTTTGAAATCGCCATAACCGGTTTCCCAGTTGGTAAATCGATAGCCCGGCAACACGTTCATTTGACTGTCGACAGCAAGCAAATAGTTACAGGCCAAGAAACCTTCTTCGCCGCCAGAGCCCGGCACCATGTCGTCGATAAAAAACTGGGCCATCACCCGCTTGCCCATGAACCGACCTTGCAGATCGGGGAACACGGTCAGCACCGTGTCAACTTCGCCCCCCGTGACTTTGGCTTGTAGTTGGTCAATCGTGAGCATTCCTGGAGCGGGCATGTCGGTCTCCTCAACGTGATGAACACGAGTCGTGATATGTGGTTGGTTTCGGCACAATAGCCAACTCGTAAACAGTTTGCGACCGGCGAAATCAGGTCTTCACAGAACGATCGTTTCGTGATAGACACCCACACCGAGTGTCCGCACGGCCACTCGGGGGAAAATTTTCAAGGGAGAAAACTATGTCATCTACGGTCGATGCCGACCGCGATCAACTCCACGAACTGGGCTACGCGCAGGAGTTGCATCGAGGTATGGGCACGTTCAGCAATTTCGCCATCAGCTTCTCAATCATCTCGATCCTTGCCGGTGCCATCACGACGTTCTTCCTCGGAATGAACTTGGGTGGCCCTCGCACGATCATGGTTGGTTGGGTAGTCGTTGGAATCTTTGTCATGTTTGTTGGGGCTTCGATGGGCGAAATCCTTTCGACCTACCCGACCGCCGGGGGTTTGTATTTCTGGTCTGCCAAGTTGGCTCGCAAGAACGCCCCGGTCTGGAGCTTCTTCACCGGATGGTTCAACCTCATTGGCCAGATCGGCGTCATCGCGTCGGTTGACTTTGCGCTCGCCAAAATGACGGCATTCTTCCTTGCCACCTTTGGCAGCCTCGGC
>JAYWAI010000183.1:0-2050 GCA_043782545.1 Acidimicrobiia bacterium | reverse complement strand
GGCGGCCTCAAAGGCAGTTGTCACCGAAACACCAAAAGTAGGGTCTTGACGCATGACCTGACCGCAAGGGCGACGCTGTGGCAACGTACGGCGGCGGTAGTCTGTCGGGCATGTGTGGCATCGTTGCGGTAGTTCGCCGCCCCTCCACTCGCGAAGTACCTGCAGTTTCGATGCTGCGGTCGATTTTGACGAGTGCGCTAGAAATTGCTGGCTCGTCGACGATGTCGATTGATGTACGGCTGATCGATTCGGCGCAAGAGCTCGAAAAATTGAACCGCCTGATGTTGGGTGTCCCTGGAGTTCGGGCTGCCCTCAGCGAACCTGGTGTCGTTGCCGAATTCCTCGACGCGTGCCAGCGACTCGACGTTGTTGTGCAACAGATTGAAGCCGACCTAGATGCCGCCGAGCACGTCGACGAGCAACTTAACGCCGCCTTAGTACGACTCAAGGATGCCGTATGGGCCATCGAGCGGGACCGACTGCGCAGTGCGGCGTCTGTGGCTGAATTGCTCGGTGAATCGGTATTTAGCGCTGGTGACGCGGCGATAGGCGGATACTTGTCAATTCAGACGGCGCTGAGCGCTATCGATCGATTGGAAGTGAGGGGGCGTGACTCGGCGGGTTTACACGTGCTCGTCTACGACCACGGCATCGACCTCGCCCATCCAAATATAGCGGCACTGGTGGGGCGCCGGTCTGCTGACCCGCTCTTCACCGACGCCTCAGTCAGGATGCCAAACGGCTGTCTGTCTTTCGTGTACAAGGCCTCGGCTGAAATCGGTGAGCTGGGCGACAATACTGCCGCGCTGCGGTCCAGAATTGTGGCTGATGAATTGCTACGGTCCGCTTTGCAAAATCCAAGCGCTCAGGCCACAGTCCTCGCACACACACGATGGGCCAGTGTTGGGATCATCAGCCAGGCCAACACACATCCGTTGAACTCAGAGGAAATCAACCAGGTAGACGAGGCCAATTACGTGGCTGCGGCGCTCAATGGCGATGTCGATAACCACGCCGACTTGAAAGCTGCCGAGCATCTCAAGATTCCTGTCGAAATCACGACGGATGCCAAAGTTATTCCGGCCCTGATCTCGCGTCGAATCGACAACGGGGCTGACGTCGTCGAAGCGTTTCGCTCGACGGTCGGCTCGTTTGAAGGTTCAGTGGCGATTGCCGCAAACGCGGTGAGCGAACCAGGAACCGTGCTTTTAGCGTTGCATGGTTCGGGGCAGGGCGTGTTTGTGGGCCTAGCTGACGACGCCTTTCTTGTGGTTTCTGAGCCATACGGGCTTGTCGAAGAGACGCCAACGTACCTGCGCCTGGACGGTGAAACACCGAGTGATCCCGATCGCCCAATGGCCACACGTGGCCAGATTTTGATTTTGTCAGCAGCAAAGGCTGGCACAACCCAAGGAGTGCGCCGAATCAGCTACGACGGTAGCGAGTTGCCCGTTGCAGCATCGGAGTGGCAAACCGCGCACATCACGACGAGAGACATCGATCGTGGCGCTTTTCCGCATTTCTTGTTGAAGGAAATTACGGAATCGCCAGAGAGTTTTCGAAAGACACTTCGAGGCCGGATACACGAGCACGACAACGGCGACCTGAGCGCGGACGTTGGATTGCCCGACGCGATCGTGTCGCGCTTGCGCAGCGGTCAGATCAACAAAGTTTTGGTAATCGGTCAAGGCACTGCGGCGGTGGCCGGTCAGTCGTTGGCGGCCACTCTCGACCGACTCGTTGCCACAGCCCCGCTTACCGTATCGGCGTTGCCGGCTACAGAACTTTCAGGGTTCCATTTGGAACGGGACATGAGCAATGTGCTGGCTGTGGCGATTAGCCAATCAGGTACGACCACTGACACCAATCGGACCGTCGACATCATTCGGGAGCGCGGCGCGACCGTGATCGCCATCGTGAATCGGCGGGGCAGTGATCTTACCGACAAAGCCGACAGCGTCGTGTACACCAGCGATGGTCGCGACATCGAAATGAGTGTGGCGTCGACAAAGGCTTTTTACGCCCAGGTTGCCGCCGGCGTTTTGGTCGC
>JAYWAI010000182.1:0-2050 GCA_043782545.1 Acidimicrobiia bacterium | reverse complement strand
CGCGGTGATGCGGAATTGTTTCTGAGCGGGGCCAGAGCCGTCGGTGACGATCGTTGCGTCTGGGTTGACTTCGATGCTGGCGTCGCGTTCAAGACGGTCCAGCGTGGTGTACACCTGGCCCACGTTGAGCGGCCACACACCTCCGGTCGCCGATTCAAACTCGGTTTTGAGTTGGTACCCGTGCCGAGGGCCATTGGCCAACAACGCAAGTAGACCTTCGCGGATTCCCATAGATACTCAGTAAATAGATACTCAGTATCTATGTCACGGGCATTGATCGAAAATTCCTTGACCACCTCGCACTGGGTTACCCGGCGAGTGCACCCTCGCACCAAGCCGACGCGCCGATCACGCCGGCATCGTCGTGTTGCCCGCCGACCAGTTGCATCGCGATCGGCATATTGTTGGCATCACGTCCAATTGGCACCACGCTGGCTGGTGATCGCGTCAAGTTGAATGGGTAGGTAAAGCGCACCCAATTTGGCTCCGGGGTACCGTTGACCAGGCCAAATTGCCCTTGTAGCGGCGTCGGCGCTGCGAATACCGGTGTGATCATCACGTCGACCTGAGCAAAGATTTTGGTGAGGCGCAGGTTCATCGTGTGACACGCCACCATGGCGTCGACGTAATCAACCGCGCTCACAGTGCGCTCGGCACGTTCGAGCATCATTCGCAATCCGGGGTCGAGCAGATCCCAGCCGTCGTTGGCTCGAAGCGGCAACAGAGCGTGCAACGTACCAACGTTGGAGAAGGATAAAAACGAGCTGATCGGGTCAACATCAAACACCGCAGGCAGCTCCACGATCTCGGCGCCGGCGTTTGCCAGCGTTTGGATTGCGGCGCGAGTCTGCGCAGCCACGTCGTCGTCAACGGGAGCGTACCCGAGTGTGGGGGAGTACCCGATTCGTCGCGGCATCTCGGCGCGGCGCGCCGCCTCAGAAAAATCCACTCGCCCTGGCAACGCTCGCAGATCGGTTGGATCAGCCCCGGCGACCGAGTCGAGAGCCAGCGCCACATCGGCGACTCGGTGAGCCATGGGTCCGCGTGATGACAGATCGGCCCACCCCGGCGCGTCGGGCCCACCAATGGCCACGCGACCCAGTGAACACTTCATGCCAAACAAGCCGTTGATGGCCGACGGAATGCGAATCGAACCGCCGCCGTCTGAACCAGTGGCCAACGGCACCATGCCCGCGGCGATCGCCGCACCCGACCCGCCCGAGGACCCACCGGCCGAACGCGTGAGATCAAACGGATTCAGCGTTGGCCCAAAAACTCGATTGTCGGTGTCGCCTTTGTGGCCGTGCTCTGGCGTGTTGGTCTTGCCGACGATCACACACCCTGCGGCCCGCAGGCGAGCCACCTCAATTGAGTCGTCGTTGCGCGCTGGATCATCAGCATGGTGCAGTGAGCCGTATGTGGTGCGGAATCCACGGGCGTGCTCCAGGTCTTTGACCCCGATGGGAATGCCGGCCAGCGGCCCAGGGTTGGTGCCTCGCCCAACGGATGCGTCGATGGCGTCGGCTTGATCTAGAGCACCCTGGGCGTCGACGGCGACAAACGCGTTCACGCTCGGATTGTGCAAGTCGATTTGGGCCAGTGCGTGTTCGGCGAGTTCTCGAGCGGTGATCGTCCCAGTGCGCACGCCGTGGGCGAGATCAGCGAGCGACAGGTTGCGAAAGTCGATAGCGTGCTTCATGCGCCGACCCTAGCGAGCACAACGCCGACTACACGGTGCACAACGCCGATTACACCGTGCACAACGCCGATTACACGGTGCACAAAATTTCGCCGTGCAAAATGGCGATCCAACCGTCGGGCGACGCACCCCAACGCAGCCACGCTTCGCGCATGGTGGCGAGCTCTGTCGCCGTCGTGTGGCCTTGCTCAACTGACTGGGTCGCAAACGACGAATGCAGCACCCGATCGGCCCACAGTCCGCCCCACCACGCTCGCGCCTCATCGTCGGCATAGCACCACACAGAAGCACTCGCGTGCACGTTGGTGAGCCCGGCGGCGTGAGCCCACGTCAACAGGAATCGGCCGGCAT
>JAYWAI010000181.1:0-14527 GCA_043782545.1 Acidimicrobiia bacterium | reverse complement strand
CCGAACACCACTTGTTCGACGACGGCTATATGACGCAACCGCTCGCGTTTCTGGCCGCTATCGCTGCTCGCACGAAGACGGTTCGGCTGGGTACCGCGATCGTGATCGCGCCGTTACATCATCCGGTTGAGATTGCCGAGCAGGCGGCGATGGTGGACATCATTTCGGGTGGGCGTCTGGATCTCGGGCTCGGAGCGGGTTACCGAGTTCCCGAATACGATCTCTTTGAAGCCGACATCGCCAAGCGCTACACGGCGACCGACCAATCGGCTCGCGACATTTGGCAACTGTTTGACACCGGTGGCCTCACACCCAAACCCGTGCAGGAGCGCTTGCCGATTTGGATGGGGTATCAGGGCCCCCAAGGAGCACGCCGGGCGGGCATCCTGGGTGCTGGACTGTTGTCGGCGTCTGGGTCGCTCTGGGAGCCGTACCGCGATGGCTTGCTCGCCGGCGGCCACGAGATTTCTGTAGGTCGTATGGCCGGTGGCATTCAGGGTTATGTCACGAACGATCCTGACGCGGATTGGCCAGTCGTGGCACAGCATGCTGCCTATCAAACGGACTCATATCGGCGTCACATGGTGCAAGGCACCGACGCACCAACGCCTCGCCCGGTTGATCCAGATCGGATGCGCTCACGGGGTGTAGGCAATGCGCCGTTGGGTGGTTTTGTTTACGGGACACCTCAAGATGTGGCGACCACTATCCGGGAATCAGCGGCCGACGCACCGGTGGAAACAGTGTTCATTTGGGCGAGCCTGGGCGGCACGTCGCAAGAGATGACGGCACGTCATATTCAAACAATTTGTACGCAACTTCGGCCCTTGCTGGCCGACTGATTTCGGTGACGTGGTTATCGAGAAAGTGATTGGGAAATGGGACTATTAGACGGTCGAGTTGTCATTGTCACGGGTGCCGGGCGCGGTCTTGGGCGGGCTCATTGCTTGGAGTTGGCGAGCCAGGGTGCCACGGTCGTAGTGAATGATCTGGGTGTTGGGGTGCGCGGTGAGACGGTCGAGGATGCGACCAGTCCCGCCGATGAGGTGGTGGCCGAAATCACTGCCATGGGTGGCACCGCAATGGCCGACGGCACATCAGTGGGCGACTGGAACGGTATGGAGGCCCTGGTGGCGCGCACGGTGAGCACCTATGGCGATGTGCACGCTGTCGTGAACAACGCTGGGTTCTTGCGCGACCGGATGCTCACCGCCATGTCGGAGGACGATTTTGACGCGGTGATCAACGTGCATCTCAAAGGTACGTTCGCCCTCACTCGACATGCCTGCACGTATTGGCGAGATCAAGTGAAGGCTGGCAAACCCGTCAGTGGCCGAGTGGTCAATACCACGTCTGGCACTGGGCTCTTCGGCAACATTGGGCAAGCAAACTATGGCGCGGCCAAAGCAGGTATTGCCAACATGACCATGATCGCGGCGCTGGAAATGCAGCGCTACGGAGTGACCGCGAATTGCATTTCGCCGATTGCTGCCACTCGCATGTTGGCCGCCATTGGTCGCACCGCGGCCGGCGACGGCAAATGGGATCCGCTGGATCCGTCGAACGCTTCGCCCGTGGTGGCGTGGCTGTGTTCTGAAGAATCTGGTTGGCTCAGCGGCAACGTGTTGCGAGTCGATGGCAACCAAGTGCAGTGCGTTGAAGGCTGGAAGATCGGCCCATCGTACGCAGCCAAAAGTGGCGAGGCATTGACCGTCGATGAGCTCGGCCTGGGTATGAGAAAAATGTTCGGCATCGCCCCTCGTGGCCTCGGCGGCTGAGCGAGGTCAATGTCACAGCCTGGCGGCTGGTCTCAACTGGTGCCGAGGTATTGGGCAAATACATCGCCGCGCTGCAATTCGGCAGGGCTCCCCGAAAACACGATTTGGCCCCGGTTGAGCACATAGGCGTGAGTCGCCAGCGCCAAGGCTCTGGTGACGAACTGATCCACAATGAGCAGCGATGCGCCGGTTTGTGTGAGACGACTGAGGTACTCAAATATGGTATCTACGACCACAGGAGCCAACCCCAGTGATGCCTCGTCGACGAGCACCAGACGTGGGCTGCGGGCGTAGGCGCGTCCCATGGCGAGCATCTGTTGTTGCCCTCCGCTCAGGGTGCCAGCCTTTTGGGCGAGACGTTGACCCAAGATCGGGAAGGCCTCCACGCAGCGGGCGATAGCCGCTTGTTCGTCGCCGGGCGATGCCTGCAGCTCAAGGTTTTCGCGCACTGTCAACGATCTGAAAATTCCTCGACCTTCGGGTATGTGACACAAACCCAATGCTGATCGTTTGAACGGTGGCAGTTTGTTGACGCACGTCCCGTCAATATTCACGGTTCCAGCAGACGGTTTGATGAGCCCTGACACCGTTTTGAGCAAAGTAGTTTTGCCCGCGCCATTCGATCCGAAGAGTGCGGTCACCGAGCCAGCGGGCACCTCGAGATCGATCTCGCGCAAGATGGTGGTCGTGCCGTAGCCAGACGTAATGCCTTGGAGTTGCAGTGCCGGCACGTCGCTCATGCCGACGCTCCGTCGATGCTGGCCATACTCTCGCTGAGCCCCTCAGCTTCGGACCCCAGGTACGCCGCTCGCACGATGTCGCTGGACGCCACTTCGGCTGGCGTGCCGTGAAACACCATGCGACCAAAGTCCAGGACGTAGATGTATGCGCACACTCGCATCACGAGTGACATGTCGTGTTCGACGAGCAGAATGCCGCACCCTCGCTCGGCCACGACGCGTTCGAGCACTTCCCCGAAGCGGGCGGTTTCGTCGCGATCCAGACCCGATGATGGCTCGTCCAGAAGGAGTACATCAAATGGACCGGCCAAGCATCGGGCCAATTCGACGAGGCGTCGTTCACCGGTGGAGAGCGCCCCGGCCTGTTGGTCAGCGAGGTGGCCGATCCCGCATAGCTCGAGGGCTTGTGCGGTGGCGCTCAGAATGAGGTGCCGCTCGGCAGGACTGGCCACAATTTGGCCAACAATCCGCGCACCAGCGCTGGGACATTCAGCGCCCAACGACACGTTGTCAAACACGGTGAGTGAGTCACACAATTCCATGCGTTGGAACGTTCGACCGAGCCCGAGGCGCGCTCGGGCGGGAGCGCCTCGATCGTTGATGTGGCGATCGTGCAATGAGACCTTGCCGTGCACGTTGCGATTTATGCCGCTACAGGCATTGAAGGTGGTCGTTTTGCCCGCCCCGTTGGGCCCAATCAGCCCGGTGATGCGCCCCATCGGCGCGGTGAGCGTCACGCCGTCTACGGCCACGAGACCGCCGAAACGAACATTGAGTTCGTCAACTCGGAGACCTTCCCCAGACGATCGCGTTGTCGATGCGACAAGTGCGTGAGCGGGCTGATCCGAGAGAGGGAGTGCACGAGTTCGCTGGCGTCCGAAGCGATTGAATACCGTTTGCAATCGCGGCGACATAGCGGGGTGTCCGCCGCGCATGGCGATCATGATGGCGAAGAAGCCAAACAGAATATTGAGGACGTTCGGCGTGCGGCTGCCGGTGAGGTAGCCGGGAATTACCGCCGTGATCGCGGCAAACACGGCGTACCACGGTTCGCTGAACGGAGCGAGTGCCAACACTGCGATGAGGACCAACGAGGTGAACGGTTGAAACGCCGTCGTGCTGCCATCCACACTGGTGAGAGCCACGCCGTACATCACGCCCGCGATGCCAGCGATGAATGCCGAGATACAAAATACGATGACCTTGGTCACGTTGGTTGACAGGCCAAGTGTCGACACCGCGGTTTGCGTTTCGGACATGCCGCGCAACACGCGCCCAAGGCGCGACTGGCTAATGAGCACGATGACAATGGCCGTGATCGCCAATGCCGCCAGCACGAGGTAGTACACGGCGTGTTTGTTGGTAGTGCCAAACGGGGCGGGCACCTTGCGGGAACCGGCGAAGGTAAAAAACATCCAGGTCTGAGGGAAGAATAATCGCTGTACCAAGATGCCAAAGCCAAATGTGGCCAGAGCCAGATAGATGCCGTGCAATCTGATTGACGGAAGGGCAACGATGGCACCAACTGGTACACACACCAACGCCGCCAGCACCATGGCCACCAGCCACGGCATGCCCATACCCACGCGGAATTGCGAGAATGCCACAGCCCCAATGGCGGCGAAGGTGGCGTGACACAGCGACACTTGGCCGCTCGTTTTCACCAGTAACCCAAGCGACAACATGAGGATGGCCTGGCAGAGACCACTGGTAAACCACGGCAGTTTCGTCCCTACTATTTGCGGTACGAGCGCTAGCGCGCCGAGGACAACAACGCCAGTGCCGAGACGCAATTCAATCGGGCCCTGCCATCGCAAGGGTGGCCGGGCCTCTGCATCAGACCGCGGAGCCAGTTTGTGTTTTGGTAGCACCAAGAGCACCACAAACAGCACTACGAATGGCAACGCCGTGGGCAGGCCATCAAGCGTGGTCCATTTGTTGTTCTTGATGACGTGATTGCTGATGTCTTGCGCAATGCCGATCACCAGGCCACCCGCGAAGGTGATGGGAATACTGGTGAAGGCCCCGATCGCCGCGGCTCCAAACGCGTAGGTCGCCAAAAATGTCAACGTAAAAGCTTGGAAACCAATAGTTGGCAGGATCAGCACTCCCGAAAGCGCCGCAAATGTGCAACCAATACACCAGGCCAATCGGCGTACAAACACGGGGTTAATGCCTTGCAAATCAAGCAGATCAGGGTCGTCGACGGCGGCTCGCATGGAGGCTCCGAGGCGAGTGAACCGAAACAGCGCATACAGCGCGGCCACGCTGAACACGGCCACGCCCATGATCACTAATTGGTCGCCAAATACGTTGACATCGAGTACGCGCCACCGATACCGGGCCCGATTGCCAAACGGTAGGAACCGGGGCACCTTGAGGCCGTTGTTGGATTTCGGATACAGGAAAAGACACAGCGACGGCACCAAGACCGTTAACCCAACGGTACCGACAATCTTCATGGTGGCGGATTGGCGCGACAGATGGCGAGCCACGGCTTCAATCAGCAACCCCATAAGTGGGCCACCAGCCACTACAGCTACGACGACGCCGACCTTCCAATCCCACTTGAGTGTGACGGTGGCCCAGTAGTACAGCAGTGCTGATGCGGTGAGTACGGCGCCGTGGCCGAGATTGAAAATGCCCGATGTTTTAAATGTGAGGACGAGGCCCGTGCCGGCCAAGCCGTAGACCGTGCCGGTTACCAACCCGGTGATGATAAATGGCAACAGCTCGTGCACGTGGCCCCCCAAATGGCTTTTTGACTAACAGTAGTAATGCGTTGGAATATGAAAAGGGGACGGGCCCACATGGACCCGTCCCCAAAGGTAAATCGCGCTAGTGGCCGGCGGTTGAGCCGTCGGGGTAGCACTGGAATTTCAACCCACCGAGTGGGTTGGTGAATTTGCCATCTTTCAAAATGTATGGCCAGAAACAGTCACGTGACTTGGCGAGCTGGCCCTCGGTGAACGTGACCGGTGCGATCAAACCGCCGAGGGTTTCGTCTTTGACGGTGAACATGTTTTTGAGGGTCTCGGTAGCGGTTGGGGTGTCGCCCAGTTTGGCGTTTGCCTTGGCAAACAGTTGGAGCGATGACCACATGCCGGTAAGTGCGGATGAGGCAATGTCGTCTTCGGTGAGGCCACCGGCCTTCATGGCATCGCGGTATTCCGCCACGGCCGGGTCATCGACCCACCATGGGAAGGCGTTGAGGCCACCGGCCAATGTGATGCCTTTTACCTTAATGAGGTCTCCGGCAACTGATCCCGCTGAAGCTCCGTAGATGCCTTTGTAGCCCTGCTCAGCGCATGATTTGAAGATGTTGGCGCCCATCGTGCCCGAACCACTGATCTGAATAAAGTCGACCTTCTGTTGCACCCATTGGATACATTCTGCTGAGTAGTCACCCTTGTTTGAATCGACCTTGATCGTGCCGGTGTCTTCGAGGCCGAGAGTCTTGGCCGTGGCCGAAAAGACCGGCCCAGCTTGTGAGCACGCCGCGACCTCGGCGCAGGCTGCGGTGGCCAATTTCTTGGCTCCGGCAGCTTGGGCACCGAGGACTTGTTCGTCGACAACAGCGCCGAACGTGGTGGTGATGGTGAATGCGTTGGGCAGAGCGCACGCGACCGGCGCCTTGGGGTCAGTTGAACACTTCAACTTGAAGCCCTCGATGTAGCCGCCCCAAACAGCGGGTGTGTAGCCGAAGCCGATGACCGGCATCTTGAGCGCACCCAAGCTGGCTGCGATTGTTGCTTCAGTCGATGTGGTCTCGAGGACCATCGCCACTGGGTTCTTCGCTACTTGCGCATCCAGAATCGATTGCGATGCCGCGGCGTCTCCTTTGGAATCTTGAATGTCAAACGTGACGGGATGCCCGTTGATGCCGCCCTTGGCATTGATATAGGTACCCCACGCTTTGACGGCGTCACCCATTTTGGCTGGGCCCGCTGACGGGCCGGTGGCGTCGACTTGTACTGCGAGCAGAATTGGCGACTTGGCCGGCAACGTCGTCGTTGCCTCAGTGCTCGGCGCGCCAGTAGTGGTGGCCGCGCCAGTTGTGGTAGTTGCGCCTCCTGTCGTGGTGGTCGCAGTCGATTTGCTACTGCTGCATGCCCCCACGGTTAACGCACCAATCGCCACAACAGCGGCGATACGCCATCCGCGACGGTTCGATGAAAGAGTTGCCATCAAATTCCTCCCCTATGTAGATGGTCGCTAGCGACCCGTTGCAGGCGCCATCGATGGTCACCTGTGGTCAACCGAGTTTGGCTGATAGACGAAGAGTAGTGCAATCATTAAGCTGATTCGCAAGTCATTGCATTTGACGCCCCAACGTTTGGTGAAACGACGCCAAGTCACCCCCGAAATCCTGGAGCCTGATGGACGATTTTGACAAGTTTCGTGACGAATATCGCTTGTGGTTACGTGACCACATTCCTGTCATCGACGGTGGTCGCGCTGACGACAAATCCGACGCTGCCACCGCGCGTCGTTGGATGCGGATACTTCGCGACGGTGGCTATGGCGCGAAAAGCTGGCCGGTCGAATTCGGCGGCATGGATGCCCCGTTGGCTCAGCAAATTGTGATGCTCGAGGAGGAAAGCGCGGCCCACGCTCCCGACATCAGCGCGTTGTCGATCGGACTAGTACACGCGGGCCTGACTTTGATACACCACGGGACCGAGGCTCAACAGAGCGAACACCTTCCCAAGATCCTGAGTGGGGAAACACTTTGGTGTCAAGGGTTTTCCGAACCCAGCGCCGGTAGTGACTTGGTGTCGTTGCAGACTCGTGCCCTTCGAGATCGCGACCACTTCATCGTGAACGGACAAAAGGTGTGGTCCTCGTGGGCCACCCACGCCGACTGGTGTTTGCTGCTGGTGCGTACGGACGCCGCTGCTCCCAAACGCAAAGGCATTTCGTACTTGATGATGGACATGAAGTCGCCGGGCGTAGAGGTACGCTCGCTCAGGCAACTCAACGGCGACACCGAGTTTTGCGAAATCTTTTTGGACGATGTCAGCATTCCTGTGGCCAATTTGCTGGGGGCAGAAAACGATGGCTGGCGAGTGTCGCAAACCACGTTGGCGTCAGAACGCGGCCCATTGTTTCTGCCCAGCATTCAAAGGCTGCGAGCCCGTACGCATGATGCCGTATGCCAGCTTCGAGACAGCGGCAAGTGGGATGATCCGCTCGTGCATCAGACCGTGATGCGCGACTACATCGATGTAGAGAATCTGGTGAGGCTTTATGCACAAGTGCTGTCGCACCAAACGCGATCTGGCGAGCCGGGCCCGGCGGGCATGTTGATCAAGTTGGCCTATTCCGAAACGCTGGTGCGTTCGAGCGGCACCATGGTCAACGTGGGCGGCGAGGCCTGGATGCACGAGCATATGAGCGCGTTGGGCATGAAAATAGGTGGCGGCACGAGCGAAATTCAGCGCACGCTGATTGGCGAGCGCGTGCTGGGTTTGCCACGCGATCCGTCCATGAGTTGAGCGAAGAAAAGAGTTCACTCATATTTCTATTTAGCGTTGACATCGGCGGTAACGTATAACCATGACGAACAAGATCTGGACTCACTCCGGTGACTCGCATTTTCTCGAGCCAGCTGACCTGTGGCATCAAATCATGCCGAAGGAATTGGCTGACCGAATGCCACAAACCGAGATGCTCTCTGAGTCAGAAGAACGGGTCACTGTCGACGGCAAGAGCTTCGTCAGGAATGTGCCAAAAATCTTCACAGCGAAAGGTGCCAGCGGCGAAACGATCGCCGAGATGTCGCACCGTCCGCCTGGTTCGCGTGACGTGCGGCTGCGCTTGAAGGACCTCGATCAAGAGGGCGTGTGGGGTGAAGTGATGTATCAGTCGATTGGCTTGTGGTCGTCGCTCATCGAAGACCCAGCACTGATTCGTGCCGCGGCCCACGCCGAGAATGAATGGCTGGCATCTGAGATTCAAGCAGTTGCACCCGATCGTTTAGTGCCCGCAGCGTTGATGCCGATGCTCGACGTCGCCGACGCTGTGGCCGAGCTGGAACACGCTGCCAAGGTTGGTTTACACATCGTGAGCCTTCCCACCGGCAACCCGCCCGGCACACGTGACTACAACGACAATTCCTGGGAGCCGCTCTGGGCCGCGGCGGAGGCCAGCAATATGGTGATCGGCTTTCATATTGGTACCGATGGCGGCGATCAGGCGGCCAAGTTCCGCGGGCCTGGCGGCGCCATTCTCAACTACGTGGAGACCACCTACGGCGGGCAATACGCGGCCATGAAAATGGTGTCAGCTGGCGTATTTGAGCGTCACCCGAATCTGAAGGTTTTAGTGTCTGAGGGTGGTGCGAGTTGGGTGCCGTTTGTCGGCGATCGCATGAATGAGGCCTACCGGCAGCACCACATGTTTGTGCGCCCGCAGCTGGCCAAGACGCCCAAGGAGTATCTGTACAGCAACGTGTATGCCAGCTTCCAACACGACGAAACTGCCCCGGCGGCCATGTGGGCCATGGGCTTCAACAACGTGATGTTTGGCAGCGACTACCCACATCTCGAGGGCACGTACGGGCACACGCAAGCCACGCTGCACAGTCTGTTTGACAACGTCGCACCCGAAGTGCGCCAGCGCATTACGTGCGGTGCCTTCGAGGAACTCTTCCCCCACGTGAAGGCACCGGTCGCCTGAGCGTTGTTTTAGGTCAATACGTCGATTACGGCGTTGGTTTGATTTGCGGCAAGGTTGTGGCCGGCTTCGCTGAGATGTTTGCGCCACAACTCTTCTGCGGCATCGGCGTCGCCCGCCTCAATGAGGTCGGCCAATAGCCGTCGGGCGCGTTGAGCGCGATGCATCATTCTGACGGTGTCGTCTGATTCGCGGCGCTCGTAATGGGCGGTGGCACTATCGCAAATGCGCTCCAGCATGGTGGTGATCAACATGAGCGATTCGTTGCCGGTCAACGACACCAACAGCCGATTGAACTCGTGAAAATGGACTTCCCATCCTGGTTCGTCGATGAACGGGTGATTGGCATCTATCCATGACCGGAGTTCGCGTGCGCACGACACTCGATCGCGACGCCGGGCCACTATGCCCGCGGCAGGCGATTCCACGATGACCCTGGAGTGCAGCACATCACTCACGGTTGCGTTGCGATTTTGGAGCACGAAACCGGCGTAACGCGCCGCGACGTCAGAGCTCGGGATTTGAGCTCGGGCTCCGCCACGGGAGCCTCTGCGCACCGTAATGAGTCCCTCTGACTCCAGAATGCGAAATGCCTCGCGAAGCGTGGGACGGCTAATATTGAATTCCTCCATGAGCGCCGCTTCGGTTGGCAGCGCTTCATCGGCAGTGAGTTCGTTGCGCACAATGCGGTTTCGTATGTGCGACGCCACCAGCTCCGCTGTCTTGGGCACGCGAATAGGTCGTTGAACGGTCACATCGCGACAATACCGAGCCCGCAGCGGTACTGTTGGCGATAGTGGTGAATGAAATTGATTATTTAACTGAGTATCAGGTATTCCTTCTCACCGATTCGCGTGGCGGCCGGGGCCGGCCACGGTGAGAAGCTCCGCTATTTTTGCGCCAAAACTGGCTACCGTGGTAGCTGCGCAAATTCAAGCCGATATCGCAAAAGGCCATTGGACTCTCGGCGAAATTCTTGGTTCTGAAACCGACCTCCTGCAACGTTACGGCGTGAGTCGAGCGGTATTGCGAGAGGCGGTTCGTCTGGTTGAGCACAGCGGCGCGGCGCTGATGCGTCGAGGACCTGGTGGCGGTCTGGTGGTCTGCGAACCTGATAGCGACTCGGCGGCGATCACGTTCGATGTGTGGTTGAGCTACGTGGACGTGACCCTTGATGAACTCTTTGACACGCTCGATCCGCTGATGGCCCATGCCGTTGCACTGTTGTGTCGCATGAGCAACGAGGTGCGGCCCGACATCGCCAACTGGCTCGCAAACGCTGGTGACATTGCCACCGAGATAGACATGTGGTCAGCGATGGCGGGATTCGCAGACCTAACTGGGGACCCGGTGGTGGGTCTCTTCGGCAATGCCACGTGGCGGGCGCTGCGTGACAGATTTCATAGCGGCCACATCGTGCTCCGATCGACCGCCAAGGCGAGTTACCGGAAGTCTTTTCTCGTCGAATTCTCCGGCGTCGCCGAGTCAATCGACAGCGGACGCACCATCGACGCCCAGCGCCATATGGCAGCGATCCTCGCCACGATGGCGCGTCGATTGAAAAACCAGCGTCCCGGTGCGACACGGCGCTCGGATCCCAGTGAGCAGTCGTTGAAATTGGCTGAGCAGGTGGCCGCTTCACTACTGGCACAAATCGAACGGAGCGGGTGGGAAGTTGACTCCCTTGTGGGGTCCGAAATCGCCCTTACCGAGCAGTTCGATGTGAGTCGGTCGATCTTGCGGGAGGCCATTCGACTCTTGGAACACCACGGTGCCGTACGAACCAAGCGGGGGCCGAGTGGCGGGCTGTTGGTTGCTGCGCCTGATGCGTCGGCCATTGTGCGGGCATTTGGGTTAGTGCTTGAATTCGCGAGAGTCACGCCACAACAACTCGTGGAAACACGTTCGGCATTGGAATTGGCCGCCGTAGATTTGGCAACGCGCCGGATCACAGTCGATGGCACTTCCACGCTGGAAAAAAGCTTGGAGCGAGATCGAACTGGACTGCGGCGAGATCACTACGAACTGCACCATCAGATTGCGGAATTGAGTGGTGCACGACCGTTAGCTCTGCTCATTCGAGTGCTGTCTGAATTGGTCGACAATCACATTGTTGACCCTCGCACCACGCTCGATCTTCACTCGGCAATCGAAGAACAAGCCACTCGGATTCACCGTAATATTGTGAACGCGATTGTGGGCGGCGATGTGGACGCCGCGAAACGTCGCATGTCACGCCACCTTGTTGCCGTGCTGGATGTCATGGCCTGAGCGTCCCGATCGATAGGGCGTCAAACTTTGGTGGCGCCCATGTCGACTGGCAATTGAATGCCGGTGACGGCACGAGATAGGTCGCTGGCCAGATAGATCACGGCATTTGAAATGTCTTCACATTCAGCTATGGGTACGCCAGGCAGCATGGCGGCAAACGACATTGCATATGTCGGGTGCGTGGTCAAGATCTCGAACACTTCCGGGTCTTGTGCCATCGGCGTGTTGACGCCCCACGGATGAATTGAATTCACGCGAATACCGTATTCACCCAACTCGATCGCCGCGGTCTTGGTGAGACCGACGACACCATGTTTGGCTGAGCTGTAGTGAGCCTGCGCCGGCAGCGACTTGATACCGGCGACGGACGAGATGGCAATCATCGAGCCACCGTTACCGGCTGCGATCATGGCTGGCGCGGCGGCTTTGAATGTGCGCCACACACCGGTCAAGTTGATGTCGATCATGGTGTGCCATGCCTCATCAGTGAGCTCCCAAAACCGTCCCCACGACGAAATTCCAGCATTGGCGACAACCACATCGAGGCGACCGAATTTGGTCACACCGTCGGCCACAGCGCCATCGAGCGCGGCCTGATCGCGCACGTCGACTACTCGGGAAATGATCCGTTGGCCAGTGGCCCGAACGAGCTCTGCCGTGTCCGCCAGCTCTTCTGGCGTTGCTGGCGGATAGCCAACTTTGGCGACCGTCGCGCACACGTCAACCGCGATGATGTCGGCACCTTCTTGCGCCAATCGTACGCAATGGCTGCGGCCCTGAGCCCGCGCCGCTCCGGTAACGAACGCCACTTTTCCGTCGAGTAATCCCATGATTAATTCCCCCTAGATTCGATGCCGGTTGCTTTAGCTGTTGTCTGCCACGGCGTCGCGAATGTTGTCGGGCAACACGAAATCGCCGTCACCTAAATCGCTTGGCATGATGATTGAGGTGCGAGCAAAGTTGCCGCCGTCGACTGACTGAATGTTTTGGCCGCTCATGTAACGCGATTCATCACACGCCAAGAACAGCGCCAAGTTGGCGTTGTCACGCAGGTTGGGGGGCGTGGCCAAACGCAGCGGCATGGCGCGCTTATCGGGATCCCATTCGCCCATTTGCTCGTAGCTCAAGCCGAGCACGTCGGCCTCAGGTGGCAAGGCGAAGTTGATCGACATGCCGTGGGTGGGCGACAATCCGTTGGCCCGAATGCCGTAGCGGCCCCACTCGAGCGACGCCGCGCGCACGACGCCATTGGCACCGGCCTTGCTGGCCGTGTAGCCAGGGAAACCGGGATAAGCATTGTAGGAACTGGCCGATGTGGTGGCGATGAGTACACCGCCGTGGCCTTGGGCGATCATCTGATTTGCGGCATGTTTGAAGGCCAAAAAGATGCCGGTGCAGTTCACCGCGAAAATGTTGTTCCAATCGTCCAGGCTCAAGAGATGCATGGGGTTGGTGCCGAAGCCTGGCTCGGGCACGCCGGCGTTGGCGTGCATCACATCGATACGGCCGTAGTGGTCTACAGCAGTCTGCACGAGACGTTCCATGTCGGCTTCGACGCGCACATCGGCATGAATGCCGACTGCCGTACCACCAGCGGCTACCACTTCCGCGGCCACCTTTTCGGCCCGACCGGCCACATAGTCACTTGTCACGATGGTGGCCCCTTCACTGGCGAAGAGGAGCGCGCATTCGCGTCCTAAGCCAGAACCGGAACCGGTAATGGTGACGATCTTGTTTTCTAAACGCATGAATTTCCCCCGGAGGAATTATGTAGGTATATGAACTTAGCTAAACAATTTGGCGGCGTTGCCGTACATGATGCCGTGCTGTGTGGTCTCGTCGAGGGTTGTCAGCAAGTTGGCGAATTCTCGTGGCTCGGCAATGCCCTCGGCATGAGGAAAGTCGGAGCCCATGACCAAGCACGAGGCGTCACCGTTGAGTTGATCTACGAGACCCGCCACGTCGTCTTCTGGGTACGGGGCTACACGCACGCGATTCTTGAAAATGGTGCTTGGGCGTTCGGTGAGCTTGCCACCGATCCAGGGGCCATTGCGGCCCATACCCCGGCTCTTGTCCATGTGGCTCAGCGTGTGAGGCACCCAACTGGCGCCATGCTCGGCGATCAAGCAATTGAGTTTGGGGAACCGGCCAAATACGTTGTCGAAAATGAGTGACGAGATGGTGTCGATGACCGGTCGTTCGCCGTAAATGTTCATCCATTGCCATGCCGACATGTGCCACGCCGCAGGGTCGCTGTCGCGCCCCCAGGCCGGCGAGATGGCATCGAAATACCAGAAGGGCATGATGTGCAACGCAACGGTGACGCCGGCTTCATTGAGACGTGACCACACGGCATCGAAGTACGGGTCGCCAGGAGAGCGGCCGTAGGCGGGGCCGGTGGGCATCAGCACGAATTTTGCCCCGTCGGCAATGATCTGGTCGGTAAGGGCAATGGCCCGATCGAGGTCACGAAGTGACAGCACCGCGGTGGCACAAATTTTGCCGTCGCGATTGAAACCCCACTCTTCGTTGTACCACCGGTTGAATGACGCCAGGTTGACATACAAGGCGTCGGTGTCTTGCACGTAGTGCTCGGCGGCCAGTGCCATGCCGGCGGGGAAGAGCACGCAACGGTCCACGCCTTGTTGCTCCAACATGGCGATGCGTGGCGCACGGTAGAGATACTCGTCGCGGATTGGTTCGGGCTGATACGTCTCATCGGGGTTGCCCGAACCCATTTGCTTGAGCATTTCTTTGAGGGTGCCGGGGCGATAGGCCATATCGAATCCCAGGCCTGATTCGCTGTTGAACGTGGCGATACGATTGCCAGCCAAAATGCGCTCAGAGCCGCTGGCATCTCGCACAGGAGTGAGTGCCCGATCGAGGTAGGCCTTGGGGAGGTATCGGGTGAATGCGTCACGCGGCTCGTAGCAGTGGGTGTCGCAATCGGTGATGCCGTAGTCGACGTTCATGGGTGCCTCCCTAAGACGATTCGGCGTGGTAGCTGCCGAGAGTTGAATACAATCATATAACTATATGACGAGTGTGCACATTTAGCCC
>JAYWAI010000180.1:0-2053 GCA_043782545.1 Acidimicrobiia bacterium | reverse complement strand
GCTGCGTAGCGGCAACGTCGGCATCAACACTGCGCAACGCAACCACGCCACACCATTTGGGGGCTTCAAGCTATCTGGCGTTGGCCGAGACGGCGGCGAGTTTGGTTTGCTCTGCTACACCGAAATGCAATCCGTCGTCTGGCCCGGCTGACCCTAAGTTCTGGACAGGAGGCCCGAGAGTCGGTTGCTGAGGCGCACTCTTTCGAAGCGTTTTAGCAGTCAGCCAATGCGCTGAGCGCTCGGCAAATTTCACCGTCTTCGTCGACGGCTAACGACCCAACTCGTTCGGCGAGAAATGTCCGCCGAATCGGTTGCAAATTGTCGAACGTTGCCACGCATTCAACCGCCAATCCGTTGTTACGACCCAGCGCTACCTCGGTGGGAATTCGCCGAATCGTGCGGGTAATCGGTGCCACCAGGATCCATTGCAACACCGGGATCGCTTCGTTGCGTGTGACGACAAGAACTGGCCGCCGCTTGTCGGCAGCCTGTGCCCACCAAATTTCGCCTTGAGCCGGGTGTGAGGTGCCGGCCGCCGCACCTCGTGTCACCACGGTTCAGCCTCGATCATCTTGCGAGTTGCGGCGTCACCCCAGCCCACCGCGGCTGCTGTTTGAGGAGTCCGAACGTAAGCATTTGCAATCGTCTGGCCAATCTCCCGACGACGATGCTCCTCAACCAAGTTGTGTACGGCAATCCTGACGGCATCAGATCGACTGGCGAACACGTTGCGATCAACGAGGTCGTCGAGTGAGTGAACAATGTCATCATCGATGCGCGTAACAAGTTGAGCCATGTGCACATGGTAGCGATAGTGCATTGCAAAATGCAATGCAACCTGTACTTGTCATTGGCGTAGTTGGGCGTATTCGATGACGCGGGTCACGATTGTGTCATCGCACTTCGCCAAAGAGCCGCAGTCGAACGGTGGTTGGGGGTCGTACTCGATCATGAGCTGGCTGGCCTTCGCCGCGGTTTGATCCACGAGTATCTCAACGAGCCGCAACGCCATGTCGATGCCACTTGAGACGCCGGCTGCCGTAATGAGTCGGTCCTCCAGATGCTCGACAACACGTTGCGGCGTTGCGATTGCGCCTTGTGCTTCGAGTTCGGCATAACACGACCAGTGTGTGGTGGCGAGTCTGCCAGTCAACAAACCCGCCGCAGCCAAAACGAGCGAACCCGTGCACACAGACGTTGTGAAGCGAGTTGTGGCGTGTGCATTTCGGAGCCAATTCAATACACGCTCGTCATCAACCAATGGTCGTGTGCCGACGCCGCCGGGGAACACAATTACGTCGGGATGCGCGAGCTCTTCAAATGTGGCGTCGCGGGTGATACCGAGAATTCCATTCTCGCTTCGCACCTCGCCACGTTCGTGCCCGATGAAGGTGATGTCGATAGTGGGAATGCGTTGTAACACTTCATACGGCCCAATCGCGTCAAGCGCAGTGAACCGATCAAACAACGGAATCGCTACCTGAATTCTCTCCGACATGCCATCTCCCAAATATTTTCGTGAACGAGGTCGTTGGGCAGCACAGTAACGCTGCGGTCGGCGGGCAAGCTGCATCATTTCCAACTATCGTCACGACCAACAAAATCACAAGACGAGGTCACCATGTCACTGCGCACGTCATACGCTCCAGGCACACCCTCTTGGGTCGATATTGGTAGCCCGGACCCACAAGGTGCCGCGGCGTTCTATGGCGCCCTGTTCGGCTGGGTCATCGAGTTCGATAGCCGACCAGAAGCTGGCGGATACGCAATGTGCATGCTCAATGGCGTGCCCGCCGCGGGCATGGGGCCGCAAATGAACCCCGATATGCCGCCGTTCTGGGCGATGTACGTCACCGTGGTTGATGCCGCAGCGACCATGACCCGAGTGGCCGAACTCGGAGGAACGGTAATCGTGCCCGATTTCGACGTACTCGACGTGGGCCGCATGGGCATTCTGCAAGATCCCACTGGAGCGTTTATTTCTGTGTGGCAACCGTTGAGCCACATTGGCTCTGGTGTCGTCAACGAGCCGGGTGCCTTTGTCTGGAATGAG
>JAYWAI010000179.1:0-5450 GCA_043782545.1 Acidimicrobiia bacterium | reverse complement strand
TGTAAGTCACCTGCCGGCCACTGACCGGGTCGGTTTGGGCGGTCATACGCGACGACGCCACTGTCAGCCCGGTTGGCGTCCACGATGTCCACACGGGTATAGGCGCAGCGGGTGACCGTGAATCGATCGGAGCGGTCACGGTTTCGAGCTCACCGCTCGCCAAGAATTTGTGCACCAATCCCGCAGTATCGGTGACGGTCACTCGGCCATCAGCCGTGAGCGACACCACGTCGTCCTCGCCGGGCGGTGGCGTGTACCCACCGGTGCCTGTGGCGTGATAAGCGGCGCTGGCTCCATCGGTGCGGATCAGAATGATCTGATCCGCCAACACCCGAGCGCTGGAATATGAGGCACCAGCCTGCTCAGCATGATTGAACACCCACCCACGCGGCAACACCCGGGCCGACGGTGACAACCACGACGATTGCAGGGTGCTGAACTGGGTATTGCCCGTCGTCACGTACAACGAGAAGAGGCCGTCACCGGTCGGGTTGTTGTATTTGATTGTGATTGGCGTTGGCACACCAGCCGTCATTGCCACGCCGCCAGACCCGGCGTTTACTCCCGGATTGGTGGTGTAGTACGTCCGAGGCATTCCGCTGAAGATTGTTGAATAGTCGGTCTTGGGGAAGTCGTACGGGATCGCGCCGGTCGTCGGGCCGTAGTTGACCTGAAGCGCTGTGGCACCGTTAACGGTTACGTTTACCCGCTCGTCGCCACCAATTGACGCAGCGAAGTAGTACTGCCCGGTGGTCGGCACCGTGATGTACCCGGACCACGTACCGATCAGATTTGAAACGCCGGGCATCGCCGCTGTCGTGGCCCATTTGAAATTCATGTCTTTGTCCAACGACCCACGTGCCACCTCGCCAGCATCTTGGATGCCATTGCCGTTCGCGTCATCGACTATCCAACTCCGCAAGCCAACGTCGTTGGGGCGCGAGTTATACGAGAACGTTGCGCCCATCGATCCGCCCAACGTCGAGACCTGTGGTGTGGCCACACTTGTGGTCAAATTGCCAGTTGCCAAGTTGACCGACACCGGCCCCAACGATTGCATCGGCGACGGACTACTCGCGCCGAGCCGATCGTCAAAACCTGCCGACCTCGCATACAAGGGTGAGCCGTTCTGAGGCTGATTTTTGAAGTAGCTCGAATACCAGGCCCAATCCTTGTCCTGATGCTCGGCCACCCACTCATAATCGGCATTTGCGTCCAACGGCGCATTGGCCGGGACAATGATCGAGTGCTGCCCAGCCGCACCCGTAATCGGATCCACATGACCGGCCGGGTCAAATTGAGTGCTCCAATCCGACGACCACACCACGCCGCCGGTGCCCTTACTGCGAATCGTCACCCGATACCGCTCCCAGTCACCCTCGGGGTCTAACGGCGTCGTAAACGTCAACGTTGGAGGGTTCGACGCAATCCACTTGAACCCGTCCGCCGGCGATACATCCTGCGAATCCGGAGCGCTCGTGTTCACAAACATCCATGGCCGCATCCATGTCGAAGACACCACTGGGTCGCCGCCAGAGTTAGCGATCTGCACGCCCCAATAGAACTGGCGGTTGTACCACGACAAATCAAGGCCAAGCCCCAAGTCACGCGACCAGGTGTTTGACGCCTGCCAACCCGAATCAGCGACAAGGGTTCCGCAATTCGTGATCGACTGGTTGGTACACAAAACGAAGCGATAGAGCATCGGATCGCCATCGGGATCTGAAATTGCGGGGATCCCAAGGTTGATGCCCGACAGCGGATTATGCACCGTAAATGCAGACGGATTGCTTGCGGGTGTGTTATGCGCCGGTGATACTCCAGCCTCAGAAATCGTTGCCGGCAAACGGTTATACGTCAACGAAAGCGTCGTCGAGATCGTCTTGTAGTTATAACTCCCAGATGGCTCAAGGCCGGAAAAGGCCCAACCCACATTCGGAGCACCAGCCTCCCACCACGTTTGTGACGGGCTATCCCAGGTCCCATGATCCGGGTCATAACTCGTCGTCAGATAGCTCAACACATCAAACGACGCTGACCCCGTCGTGATCCACTGCACTCCTCCGATTTGCGAACGAAGAGCGCTCGGCGACTGATTGCAATCGTTGTTCGTATACACACCGCAATAAGCGAACGCTGTCGCCCTTCGCAACGCCACCGGCTGGGACGACGTTGTGCCACCCGTATACGACACCGTCATCGACGCGCCTTGCAACCTCGACAACGCTGCCGCCGAGGGCAAAACCGACGTGTAGTCATACTGCACAATCGACCGCCAAATCGTGTCAGTACCCGCATACAAGCTGTTACCGATACCAACCGTTCCGCAACTCGGATTTTGCGGACACGCGTACCCGTCGCTGGAAAACGCCCACGCCGAAGCCACCGGCCACGACGCAACCGACGGATCAATCACGACAGGGAAAGCCGCGGCGGGTTGTGCGGCCAACCACGACGGGTCAACACCCACCTGCACCGTCGACGAGGCAATGCCGCGCTCTGCGGGATTTGATTGTTTTCCAACGGGCAAAGATTGCGATGGTCTTGATGCTTTCCCCGCTGGGTCGCCCTTTGCGTCAAAAACCTCGACCTGACCAACACGAAGTTCGGCCGCCGCAGGCCCAGAGACTGCTAATCGGCCCGATGCGTCCTGAGTCAACGACACGCCGGTGACTGTCACATCGAACGTTGATGCCGTTCCAGGCCGCTTGAGCACAATCTCCTTACGCACCGACTCATTTGAAACCGTGTATCGCACATCCACCCCCGGCCACACGTCGACGTACGTCGCCGACAAACCATCCGAGGCAACAACAGGAGTCGGTAAGGCCAACGACCCATCGCCCGGCATCAATACCAGCGACACCGACCGGCCATTGGATACCGAAACGCCGGCGGACGACATCGAAACCTTGAATAGCGAATTCGCTGATTCAAAAACCCCAGGCTTGCCCTTGGCCACCACCAAGTGCGGATCAATCCGATCCCACGACCCGTCCGCCTTCTGAAAATGTTTCGGAACCGAGTCGAACACTGCAGTCTTTGTCCCGTCAGGATTGTCATACACCGTCTTAGCCCGATCACGATCCTTCACCGACTCAACCGACAACACCGGATCAAAACCCTGCTTCACCGCTCCCGTGCTAGCCGGCCGTTCGATCGTCAAATCACTAGCCGCTCGAGATGCTGGCGCCACCCTGCTCTCATGTGAAGGGCCAGCATCGCTGGGATGCAAAGGCTCGGAAATCGCCGAACCATCAACCGAAATTGGTCCCACCGGCACCACGGCCGCCGCTCTAGGCGTCGGCGACGCCGACGCGCTCGCCACCAACGGCGACGCAGAAAACGGCAACTCGCCCCCAATCAAACCAAAACACGCCACAGCCCCAAACACCACAAAACGAACCCGCACCACAAAGCCCCGCTCCCCCGACAGCCCTCCGCCGCCGAACAACGACATTTAAGCAAAGAAGAAGAAGAAGAAGAAGAAGAAGAAGAAGAAGATTTATGTTAAAGATTTGGCCAATTTTCAGATTTGCAAACTCCCGACTATCGGCTGGACGGACTCCTACCCGAGCGCATACCAAGCCACTAGAGACCGCCAAGCAGTAGCCAACTCGAAACAACCGAAAAAATATCGTCAAATGCTCCCTCGGAGGGGGCGCGAGAGTTCCTTCAGGTGAAGGTGCAAGTCTTTGACGATTCTTGACACGCTTTCAGCTACATGTATCGGGTCATCAAACGGGCCACACTCAGACGGGTCTGAGAGGGCGCATCCAGTGCGTCCGAACCAAGACACGACAAGGCGATTGCGTCGAGGGTTGCCACGACTGGCACACCGAGTGCGTATGTGACGTCGTAAGCGCTCAAAACACGCCGAGGCTCCCCCAACTCCCCCAACAGCACACTTCCTGCAGGCGGGCATCTCGAGGCGTTCAGGAGCTGTTTCAAGCCGACATAGCACGGGCCCGACAACTCGGCGTATCGCTTTTCGGTTCCGCTCAACCTTCAGAGGGTTCGCGATCGTCGGCAACAATCAGACCGGCCCTATCGGAACCAGTGCATCCCTCGACGCCGTCAGTTCCTTGACGATTGCAGCCGATCTGCGGATGTCTCGACTTGGGTATCAATTCTGAGTGCATTTCTGAGTGCATTTCTGAGTGCGAAGGAATAGAGGTGTACTTCTCCTGCACGGCGCTCGACAGCATCGAGACAATCAGTGACGAAATGAGTTACAAAATGAGTTACAAAATGAGTACCTCACTGAGAGTCACGCTCGGCGACTTCGCGCCCGTCTATTTCGGTCACGAGAAATCGAACAAAGCGATCGGCTCCTTCAGAATGTTGCCGAGACCCGCAGCGATAGCTTGATCTGCTGACGCAAAGACGTGCGCGTAAACCCGCAACGTCATCGCAGGGTTCGCATGACCCAGACGACCTGCGACAGTGCGCACGTCGTGCCCTTGACCAATCGCTACCGTGGCCGACCAATGACGCAAGTCGTGAAGTCGCCAAGCTATGTCGATGCCAGAAATAGCTCTGGCTCGTTTCCACCACCAACCAATGCGCTCCGGGCTCACAACATCGGGGCCAATCCCAAACATCCAGGGCCCATATTTTTCGCGCTCGGTGCGCAACACCGAAATCATTTGAAGCGTGTCTGGATCCAGCGTCAATCGGCGTTCGTTGGCCGTCTTCGTAGACGAGTTACGCAAATCAGGAGCACCCGAACCACGACTGACAACTTCCACCGCCGAGTCGATTAACAAATGGCCATCAACAGCATCAGACCACTGCAGTGACGCCAACTCGGCTCGCCTTGCGCCAGTCACGGCTGCGATTCGCAACGCGAGCTCAGCGGATGGGTCAATCGTCGCAGCGGCCGCCACCACCCGACGTACGTCGGCAACGTCCATGACAGATCGTTGTTGCTTCTTCCTGGAACGTAAGCGCGCAAACGCCGCCACGTTGTGATTCGTCCAACCCCACCGCATCGCTTGAAAGAGTGCGGCGCGCAACACGCCGTGCTGATTCTTTATACCGGCGTCGTGACGCCCGGCTTTGCGCATTCTCGTATGCCAACGCTCGACATCAGCTACCGATAACCGCGCCAACGGAAGTCGCGAAATCGGGTCACTCTTTATCGCCCGCACCCGGCTCTGCTGATCGCGGGCCGACGACGGAGCCCACGTGCCCAAGTTCTGTTCCACCCAAGCATCAAGTACGTCATCGACAAATCGGCCTGCCGGAGATGACCGACCACCGTTTACTTCGATTTCGCTGGCAAGGCGTTGAGCGTCACGCTTTGCACCGACCACAGTCCGAGATATCTGAGTTGGTCGCCCGGCCCGGTCTGTCCCGGTAAAAATGCGCACTTCCCAAACACCGGGTCGTTTCTCGCGGAGCGTTGCCATGCTCCGGCGATGGTACTACAACTCTCCAAAATTTAC
>JAYWAI010000178.1:0-5474 GCA_043782545.1 Acidimicrobiia bacterium | reverse complement strand
TGTCGAGTAAACGGTCATAATATGACCGCAACTCGGAGCGCATCGATTCGTGCTCTGGGGTGTAACCGATCTCCATTTCCGTACCCTAGCTAGTTTCTGACGACCCGTCAGATTCTGCGACCACACGATTTGCGGGATTGCTGGATTGCTGGATTGCTGGATTGCTCGAGTGAAATCGATCAGGCATTTGGACATTAGAAGTGCCTAGGTCCGGACAGCGTCTCGCAACTCAAATTGCCGGTTGACAGAGCTTTGATTTGGCGCGATGATCCGAAACATGCTATCCGTCGGTGGACGTGTGTCCCTTCTTCGTCGAAGCCGTCGAACTTCGTCGAAGCCGTCGAACTTCGTCGAAGCCGTCGAACTTCGTCGAAGCCGTCGAAACTACTGTATTCACTCCCGACGACTATTTCACTCCCGGCGGTGCGTGGAGTGTTTTTTGTGATTTGTCTTTTGGTTTTCGTTTCTAGCGGTTCGAAGCGATCGTTCGGGGGAACCGGTTCGTCGGCAGATCCGTGGAAAAATACAAACGCCTATTGGGATCGTGCTGCGGCGGCGACAAGTCCTATTACAGCTCTCTGGGCCGACGTACAGTCAGTGCGGGTGGCTCCGTACGCCTTTTGGTCGACGAATCCTCGGTTTCAAATACAGCAGGGGTTTTACGTTGGTTTTCAGACCAACGCGATGCTCGCTGGCAGTCTGGGCGGCTACGAGGTTGCTAAAGGTGCTGCTTTTTCCTTGTGGGGGTCTCCGCCGGTAGGGCCAGATCAACGTACGGTTTTTCGCCTACTTGACACACTCCATTGTAGTGACGGCGCTGATCAATCGATCGGGGTCCATTGTATTAGCGAATATGCGTGGATTACTGGGAATGCCTATCGGCTTACGGTCGAACAAACTCAGTCGACGAGCCCGGCTCAATGTCCGACAGTTTCCCCCACGGACTGCCGAGTTTATACAGGCTACATCGCACCGCTCTCGAACATTTTTTCCCGCACGCAGATTGGCCAATGGTCGATAAACAGTCCCACCTTCGGTGATGTTGGTTCGACTTTTCAGTTCCTCGAGCCATTTCACGGGTGTACGTCCGATAAGCCGGAAGGGCATTTCGTGTTGCCCTATTATGCCTTCGCCGGTACGTATTCGGCCAGCGGTCCGTTGCACGGGTCAGATAGCTCGAAAACCGCAGAGTGCGGCCGAATTTGGATCGACGGGTTCGGGTCAATTCGAATTAAGATCGTGTAGATGTTTTCGCTGGGGAGGGGTACTTTATGAGTCCGTTTCTAGACTTACGAAATTCGCGTTTGAGAGGCAATGCTCGATCCGCGTGGGTGCTGGCATTTGTGTTCGCGTGCGGGTCAATTGCGGTGGGATGCGGCGAAGTGAACGCTCGCAAGACGTTTGGGTCGAGCGACGGAGGCTCAGCAGCGTCAACAAGCAGGTCGACTGCCAATCAAGGGATTGATGCTGCCCCGCTCCAACCCGGGAGCGCGGTGTTTGCGCTTCCCGAAGTTGTCGTCGTGGGTTCGTCGAAGGTTGAGGCAGGCGAGCAACAGACCGACTTTTTGGCGACAACCACCTATTTCAAAAACGATGCCGGCGACCTTGTGCGTATAAGCATTTTGGACAGCGCCGGCACGATGATGTCGTCGACTCAGCCCGTTGATCAATCAAACAAATGGCTTGCGTCCGGCTCGATCGGATCAATTTCAGACCTCGGTGAGGGATGGAGCAGAGCAAGCCTCGACCTGCCGAAAACTGGTGAAATGAGCGCTTCAGCATGGATTGTGGCCTTTAGCTCAAGCGGTGGCTCGCCTGGGCTCATTGAAAAAATGCCGCAGTGGGTTACCGCAATTTCGGACCAAATATTTCTCGGGGGAATTGGCCTCGCTAAAGACTCCGGGTTTACGCAGTATGGCTCGGTTGCCGCTGGGCATCGACCCTCGATGGTTGGTCCGGGAGTTTTGAATTCCTATCGCTCGAAAGAGTTTGGCGACGTAACAATTCGCACCAACGTCATCACAAATACCGAACTACTTCCCATCGATCAAATTATTGACCCCGTCGAAAGTTCCGTTAAGACATGGGGCGATCGCCGAGTCGTTGCAACGCTCGAAAACACCTATCAGCCGGCGAACGTTTTCTGGATCGAAAATGGTTACGTGGTGATTCTCATGGCCGGGGTCTCCGACGAGCCAACTTTGAAGCGCCTTGTGGCACTGATCAGCTTGCCGTGTGGGGTTTCATGCCCGTAGCTGTCGGCAGATCGATCTGCAACGCGCTGATAGTGGTTTTGCCGTAGCGAGGCTCGGCGAAGGCAGGCGTCGATGACAAGATTTGTAACGTCACCTTGGCGCCACCCTTGGCGTTGAATACAACCATTTCCAACGGCACCGTAAGGGTGTGATCCTTGCCATCGAGTTTCGACTTCGATGGGCGTCACCAACGTGCCCAGCACAAGGTTGGAGACGGGGTCGACGAGTTGGGCAAACACCCGCGTCGGGCGTGTGCCTTCAGCGGCCGTGCCGTTGTACGTCATTGTCACCGAGGGTGCGCGGAGCACCAGGGCATCGTGAGCGAAGGTCACATCAATGTCGAGCGCATTGGTCGCCGCAGCCGGCGTAAACGCATCAGACACCGAGCCCAAGGCGCCAGCGGCGACTCCCGGAACCGGCACGTTTTTCCCAAATGTCGTAGCGACTTCGGCAACTTGGCCAGACCCTTTGGCGGAGACCACATCGCCTGCCGGAACGGGGTAGCTGGTGGCTTCCAGCCGTCACCGTTTTGGTCAACCGTTAAGAAGTTAGAGCCCAGGTCGACCGTGTCATCGCCGGCGAGATATTTCTTCAGCCAGCCCATTGTCCTCGTCGAGTTGGCCTTGAGGTCGCCAGGTAACGTGAGGCACGCACTATGGCCGCCGCAGTACCAACTCATAGCCACGGGCACGCCTTTGGTCTTCAAGATCGTGTAGTTGGTGACTGCCTCGTCGAGCGTGAACAGCGTGTCGACGGTTCCTTGGAGAAACAGAGTAGGGATGTCGATTTTGGAGATAGCGTCGCCCGGACCCTTGCTCTGAAACCATGCCGCATTGGCGTCGCTGAGCTGCCCGTGCGCAGTGCCCTCATCGTAGGAATCGTGTATGTGCGGGTCGAGGTGAGCACCCTTGGCGAAGTTGTAGAGCGCACCGCCCCAACCAGCCTTGTAGGTATGGTTTTTGTCGAGCCCGGTAATGAGCGAATGCCACGCAATCGTGGGTGTGATGGCATCGACGCGGCAATCGATGGACGCCAAAATCAGTTGGATAGTGCCACCGTAGGACCCGCCGACCATGCCCAAACGTGGGTCACCCGGGTTGTCGAGTTGCACTCCGGGCTGCGTAGCTACGTAGTCAACGAGTGCTTGAACATCTTTGCCTTCGAAGTTAGTGTCGTCGACCATGGCGTTGCCGGTCGACTTACCGAAGCCACGAGGGTCCCACGTCAGCACGCTGTACCCAGCGTCGTGGAGGTCCAGAATATTGACGTCGACGAAAAGGCCGCTGCCGTGATCTTTCAGGTTGGTGTCGCCGGTCCCGCTCCACCCCGGGCCCTTCAATACAACAGGCAGCGGTTTGGCCGCGGTGGCTGCGGCGTTCGGGAACCAATGGGCACGAATCACGGTGCCGTCGAATGACGTGACATCTATCTCGGAGGCACCATCGGGGCTCACGACTGCCTGAGGCGCAATGTCGCGCTTGATGTTACAGGGGGGCCGTACGAACGCGGCCGGGGCTACAGGAGCGGTGGTCGTGGCGTTGGTTGAGTTCGTGGTGCTCGCCTCTGCGGCGCCCGTAGGGGTGATCGCCGCGGTATTCGTGGTGGCTGCTTTTTTGTCCGACGAACACGACGCTATGACAAGGCTGGTGCACGCAATGGCGGCGATTGAACGCGCAATTCCGATTTTTTGCACGGCGTCGAATCTAGCGACTAATGGGTTGTTCAAATATTTGAGGTGAAGCGTGTGTCGAAAAAGTTTGTGTGATAGGAAGGCGTCATGTCAGGGGCCAGCACCGATTTTGTCATTGCTCCCGACGGCGCGTTTACGGCGCCGTTGCGGTTGGAGTATCCGTATTCGCGAACAGTTGGGCCGACCTACGGCCGATTTTTTGACGGACTTCTTGAGGATCGTGTCGAAGGTACTGTGACCGCTAGCGGGCATGTGTTTGTGCCGCCGGTAGAGTTCGATCCCGTCACAGGTGAAGCCCTCACGGCGTGGGTGACGGTGGCTAACGAAGGCGAAGTTATTTCGTGGTCGTGGCAGCCGAAACCCTATGAGGGGGCTCCATTTGATCATCCATTTGCTTGGGCGCTCGTGAAGCTCGATGGTGCCTCGACAGCCATGTTGCATGGCGTTGATTGCTCGCTCGACGAGATGAGCACAGGCATGCGAGTGCGAGTGCGCTGGGCCAGCGAACTCACACCGGGCATTGGTTCGATTGCCTGTTTCGAGCCCGTTTCCACAACCGGTCAGGGGGCATAAAGTGAGCGACGAAATTCTCCGACTACGCATGCCGATCGCTATCGACTATCAGTATTCCGCGGGGCCCGGCACGTCGGCGCACCTGCATGGATTGCAAGCCGGCAAGCTCATCGGGCACGCCTGCCCGTCATGTTCGCTGGTGCTGTTTCCACCCCGCAACGGCGTGTGCGCAAAGTGCGGCGTATTGCTCAACACCGCCGAAGTTGAGATCGCCGACGAGGGCACGATCACGTCGTTTTGTATCGTGAACGTGCCGTTCTTAGGACAAAAAATAAAGCCGCCATATGTGGCGGCCACGATCTTGCTGGATGGCGCCGATATTGGAATGCAGCACCTCATTCAAGGCTGCGACGCACACGATGTTCGCATGGGCATGCGAGTCAAAGCAGTGTGGCGGCCAGCCGCCGAGTGGGGCCCGTCAATGGAAAATATTGAACACTTCGAACCATCCGGGGAGCCGGACGCCGCGTTCGAAACCTACGGAAAGCACCTCTAATGCGCGACGTAGCCATCATCGCGTTTTCACAACTCCCGAACGTGGCGGCCACCACCAAGACGCCTGTCGAAATGATCATTCCGGTGATTTCCGATGTGATCGCCAAAGCCGGTATCGAACGCAAAGACATCGGCTTTTGGTGCCACGGATCGTGCGACTACATGACCGGCCAGCCGTTCAGTTTTGTGGCTGCCGTCGATGCGCTCGGAGCATGGCCGCCGATCATCGAAAGCCACGTCGAGATGGATGGCGCATGGGCGCTGTACGAGTCGTGGATCAAGATCCAAACCGGCGAGTGCGACACGGCATTGGTGTTCGGTAACGGCAAGTCATCGGCCGGCGATATGAACCGGGCCATGGCATTGCAACTCGATCCGTACACCGTCGCGCCACTGTGGCCAGACCAACGTTCGATCGAAGCGATTGCTGCTCGTATGGGCTTGGAACAAGGCGTGTTCAC
>JAYWAI010000177.1:0-5508 GCA_043782545.1 Acidimicrobiia bacterium | reverse complement strand
AGCATTTTGTGCAGGTGGCCGATGAGTCCGAAACCGGTCACGTCGGTCATGGCGTGAGCTCCGGCATGTCGTGCTGCCACGGCGGCTTGCGCGTTGCTGGTCAGCATTGAAGTGACTGCCGAGTCGTAGGCATCCGCTGGGGCGAGGCCACGCTTGACCGCGGTAGTGATCACGCCGACACCGAGCGCTTTGGTGAGAACGAGAGCGTCGCCAGGTTGCACCCCGACGTTCGTGAGCGGCTCGCCGTTCATGATTTCGCCGATCACCACTTGGCCGAAAAGAGGCTCCGCTCCGTCGATGGTGTGACCGCCGACGGCGATCCAACCACCGGCGTTGGCGGCGTCTTGCGCGCCCAAAAGAATGTCGCCAAGCAGGTCAAGCGGGAGGGTGTCGCGCGGCCAGGCTGCGATGTTGAGCGCAAAGAGTGGTGTGCCGCCCATGGCGAAGACGTCGCTGGCCGAATTGTTGGCGGCAATTGCTCCAAACGTGCGGGCGTCGTCGACGATGGGCGTCATGAAATCGACGGTGGCAATGAGGGCGCGACCGTCTGGACGACGCCATACCGCGGCGTCGTCCCCGGTGGCCAACCCGACTATCAAGTCGGGATGGCTGACAGGTTGCAGATGGCGCAAGACCTGCGCCAGGTCGCTAGGACCGAGCTTGCAAGCTCAACCGGCGCCGTGGCTGTAGGAGGTGAGCCGGATCTCGGCCCGCTCATCGGGCACGCGATCAGAGGTGTTGGTCACTTGCCCAGCCTACGCGTCAAGCGCCGCGGCAACGTCCACCAGCGTGACGTGAATTTAACGCGGTCGGTGCAATACTGTCGCTGTGGCTGCCCCTAGCCAATAGACGCTCGTGATGTACGGCGATGCCTACGACCGTCATGGCTTGGACGTTGGGCGGATGGGCAGGTCGTGAGGGATTTCAGTCGACTGTTCGCTGGCGCTTTTAGTCGGGATTGCGATCGCCAAGAGATGGTCAGCTGGCGCGGTAGATGACTGACGGGGTCAAGGTCGTGAGGGTCACAGTTTCGCCGGCGGCGATGTAGGCAGCGTGGCCTTGGGGGAGACCGTCGAAACCGCCCAACATGCACAGCACAATCTCCGGCGACGATGCCGTCCACGAAATGGAGTCGTTGACATGAGCAACGCGCAGGGTGAAATCGGGGGCGGGCGTTTTGTAGATCTGCCAGCCGCCGGTCTCATCGATGGGCCACAAGATCGGGTCGGCCAGGGGACGCGTGTCGAGGATTCGTACGAGTTCGTCGGTATCGATGTGCTTCGGTGTGAGTCCGCCCCGCACCACGTTGTCACTGGCCGCCATGAGTTCCACTCCGGTACCCAAGAGATACGCATGCATGTTGCCGGCATCCAGATAGATCGCTTCGCCTTCGTGCAGATGCACCAAATTCAGCATGGCCGCGATCACCACGCCGATGTCGCCGGGATAGTGAATGGCGAGCCGTACCAACCATTCGCCGGTGGTCGCTCGATCGCCGATGAGCCCCACGCCACCAAATTCGACCTTCTCGGACAGCTGTCGTTGCTCGTCGCGGGGGAGGGCAAAAAGATGGGCCACGTAGGCGCGTACATCGTCGGAAGTTGAGTCGGCATTCAGCGGATGGTCCAGGTTGAGTTCGGTGAGCAGCGCCGCCAGATCGACCATGGGCCGAAAGCCGCACAGCGCCCAAAAGTCGCCGAGTGCGCACAGAATCTCGGGCTTGTGGTTCGGGTCTTTGTAAGTGCGGGTCGAATCGGTGAGCGCGGTGCCGAGATCGTTTTCGCGGGCAAATCCCGCGGCCGCTTGGGTCTGATTTGGATGCACTTGAATCGATAACGGGGTCTCGGCGGCAAGCACCTTGAGCAGGTACGGCAACGGTACATCGAGGGCATTGAGCAATGGCGAACCGTCGTCAAAAGTCGAGGGTGCGCTGGGGTGCGTGCCGAGCCACAGCTCGGCTTGCGTCGTGCCGTCTGGCGGGGCACCGACCAGTGCAGGGATGCTGAAGCGTGAGCCCCATGCGTATCGCTGAATTGTGCCCACCAGTCGTCTCATGTGTTGGCAGGATACGGTGCGTTATGACTGATGTGAGCGCGCTCGAAGCAATTCGTACCAACCCCGCCGTGCGGGCCTTTACCGACGCCCCCGTGACTGATGAACAGATCCATCGAATTCTGGATGCAGCTCGGTTCGCGCCGAGCGGAGCGAACCAACAACCGTGGCACGTTGTAGTGGTTCGCGATCGCGCCAAACGTGAGCAGATACGCCAATTGAGCCAACAAACATGGAACGAATACACAGCCCAAATGGCCGTTGGGCAGCGGCCTTTTGCCCCGTCTGCCGATGGGCGTTGGCACGGCACGAGCGTCGATTTGGCCGCGGCTCGAATCCAGCCGAGCCGCTCGGAATTCCTGGATTCAATCGTGGATGTGCCGGTGGTACTGGTGGTGCTGGTGCGTTTGACCGCGTTGGCGATGATGGACGTGGAACTTGATCGCGAGCACTTTGTAGCTGGCGGGTCCATCTACCCGTTTTGCCAAAACATCTTGCTGGCCGCCCGTGCCGAAGGTCTCGGTGGCACGCTCACGACATTCTTGAGCCGACGCGAAAACGAAGCTCGCGCCGTGCTCAATTTCCCCACGGAATACGCGATTGCCTCGCTCATCACGCTTGGACATCCGGAGAAACACGTCACCAAACTCAAGCGACGCGCCGTCAACGAATTCACCACGATTGACACCTTTGACGGGTCGACGTTCGGCGGTTAGCCAGCGTGCGGACGGAGCGCCGGTTAGCCGAACTGGACGCCTTGGGCCAGGGGAAGGGTAGTGCCGAAATTGGTGGTGGAGGTGACGCGACGCATGTAGGCCTGCCACGAATCCGAACCAGATTCACGTCCGCCCCCGGTTTCTTTTTCGCCGCCAAACGCGCCGCCGATTTCGGCACCCGACGGTCCGATATTGACGTTGACAATGCCGCAATCGCTGCCAAGTGGCCCGGTGAAACGCTCGGCTTCGCGCATGTCGGTGGTGAAAATCGACGATGCCAAACCTTGTGGTACCGCGTTGTTGAGTGCGATGGCCTCATCGATGTCGGAATACGACAGCACGTACAGCAAGGGCCCGAACGTTTCGTGATGCATCAGCGCGGTCTGCCTCGGCATGGTGGCAATCGCCGGTTGCACGTAATACGCATCGGCTGCTTGATCGGCCAACACGCGCTCGCCACCAACAACGACCTTGCCTCCGTCGGCGGTCAGATTCGAAAGCGTTGTTTGCAAACGCCCGTGCGACAGGTCGTCGATCAGCGGCCCGACCAGTGTGCCGTCGGCCAGTGGGTTGCCGATCGGTAGCGTGCGGTACGACGCGGCCAACCGTTCCACGAGTTGGTCATTGATGGACTCGTGCACAATGAGGCGGCGCAGGGTCGTGCAACGTTGGCCTGCGGTGCCGGCGGCCGAAAACGTGATGCCTCGCACGGCCAAATTGAGGTCCGCGCTCGGGGCAATGATCGCCGCGTTGTTGCCGCCAAGTTCGAGCAGCGCTCGACCAAATCGGGCGGCGATTCTGGGAGCCAACGCTCGACCCATCGCTGTTGATCCTGTAGCGCTGACGAGCGCGATACCAGGATGGTCGGCCATCGCGGTTGCTACGTCGACGCCACCAAACACGAGTGGGAAAAGACCCGTCGGCGCGCCGACTTTGTCGGCGGCATCGAGCGCAAGCGCGTGCACCGCCGACGAGCACAGCACCGTTTTTTCTGACGGTTTCCAGATCACTGGATTGCCGCACACGATGGCCAGCACGGCGTTCCATGACCACACAGCAACAGGGAAGTTGAAGGCGCTGATTACGCCAACCACGCCCAGCGGCTGCCAGTATTCGGCCAGGCGGTGCTCTGAGCGTTCCGACGCGATTGTCTTGCCGTAAAGCTGCCGACTCAGGCCTACGGCGAAGTCGCAAATGTCGATCATCTCTTGAATTTCGCCGAGAGCTTCGCTGCGAATTTTGCCAGTTTCGATGCTCACGAGCATGGCCAAATTGGCCTTGTGTACTCGTAACGATTCGCCGAGCACTCTGATCAATTCGCCTCGTGCTGGCGCTGGTGTGGCCGCCCATTGGCGCGTGACGCTGGTGGCTTGAGCGACGGCGTCATCCAGCGTGGTCGACGCACTTAGCCCGCCGATCGTGGCTCCGGTAATCGGCGAGCGCACATGAATCGAGCTGTCGCCGCTGGTAAAGCCGCAACCTCCAAACACAGCCGCTGTATCGGCGGCGAGTACAGCGAGAGCTTCGGATGTGGGCAGAGTGTCGTGATCCATAAGCCGTCAGCCTACGAGGCCATCGCCCCGGCGTGCTCGTCTCGTGCTCGTCTCGTGCTTGTCGCGTGCTTGTCTCCCTACGCGGTGGGGAGGGTGTAGGTGGCGAATTGGTCACGGAGGGTTTTCTTCGAGAACTTGCCCACGCTGGTTTTGGGGACTTCGTCGATGAACGCCACGTCGTCGGGAAGTTGCCACTTCGGCAGCCGCGGCATCAGGAATTCAAGCACCTCTTCACGGCTCAAGATATGGCCGTCGTTGAGTACCACACAGGCCAGCGGTCGCTCGTCCCAACGGGGATGCACGATGCCGATTACAGCCGCTTCTTTAATCGCCGGATGGGCCATCAATTCGTTTTCGATCTCGACTGACGAGATCCACTCACCGCCCGACTTGATGAGATCCTTGGTGCGATCGACCAGTCGTATGTAGCCCTCGCTGTCGACGGTGGCGACGTCGCCAGTGCGCAGCCAACCATCAGACGTGAACGACTCGGCCGACCGTTCATCGTTGTAATACGTGCCGGTCACCCATGAGCCGCGCACTTGCAATTCGCCGTTTGACTCGCCGTCCCAAGGCAGCGGAGTCGTAGTGCCGGGTTCCACGGTGCGAAAGTCGACTCCACACAGCGCAAGTCCTACGGTGGCGCGAATCTCGGGTGTGTCTTCGAGGTAGCTCTTGACCGTGGCCACAGCGGCCAGCGGCGACGTTTCTGTCATACCCCACGCCTGCAAAATCGGGAAGCCCAATTTGGCGCGAAACCCTTCGCTGAGTGCGCTGGGTACGGCCGAGCCGCCGCAGGGAATGGCTCGCAAACTCGACATATCGCGTCCATCAACCTCGCTCAACACTCCCATCCAAATGGTGGGAACGCCCGCAGCGATCGTGACTCGTTCCGACTCGATGAGCTCTGCTACTGCTTTGCCCGAAAGGTCGCGCCCCGGCATGATGAGCGTGGCGCCAGTGGCGACTCCGGCGTGAGCGAGCCCCCAGCAATTGGCGTGAAACATGGGTACTACCGGCAGCACCACGTCGGTCTCTCGGATGGCGAGCGCGTCGGCCATCATGATGGCGTAGGTGTGTAGCACCATCGATCGGTGCGTGTAGATGACGCCCTTGGGGTTGCCAGTGGTGCCGCTGGTGTACATCATCGAGGCGGCGAGCAGCTCGTCGTCGATTTTGAATTTGCG
>JAYWAI010000176.1:0-2082 GCA_043782545.1 Acidimicrobiia bacterium | reverse complement strand
CGTAGGTGGCAAAGACAGCGGCGTCCACCGCGAGAGCTCCAACGAAATGTACGGCGTCATAGCCGCGCAATGCGTGCGTCTCGGCGAGGCGCGCTGCTTGCACGAAGGGAGTCGCGTCCATGGCGACCGCGTCGACTTGTTACCAGAGCGAATCGAAATTGGCGCGTGATGTAGGGTCCGAACATGCCGAGTTGCGCGAGGACGTTTGTGATTCTGTCGGCGGTCGGCGGGTTGTGGTTGTCCGCTTGCGGGAGCTCAAACACCGTCGAGCCAAACCTGACCGGGAATCCACGCACGAACCCGACTGCGGCCACCGCGGCAGTTTCGACCACATCGGATCCGAACATAATTATCGACATCACCACGGTGGTTCCTCCCCCGAATCCGTCCGAGACGAAATCGAAAACTTGGGACGAGCAAGATCCGAAGGATCGTTCGCTCGACATTGCCGACATACCTGATGCTCACAAGCCGGAATACGTTGAGCTCGGGTTGGCACTTGAACTGACGAACGGCAAGGCCGGTTCAACGATTTGGGTACGATCCACGTCGGGAGTAATGCATGCTTCCGACGCACTGGCACCCTCGCACCTCGCGTCGATCAACGGAAAGCTCGGCGACAAAGTGACCATCGAACTTTGCACCGGCGACGTGCCTGCGACCTGTACTGAGCTCGGAAAATTGCAACTCGGTAACAACCTCGTGATTGTGGCCAGTATCGATGATTCGACGCTGCGCCGGTTCGAAGCCTTCGACACTTCCGATCCCAAAATGCTTTTGAGCAAGATCCCAGCGTCGCTTCAACCTGACGTGAAGTCGTACATCGAGACCGGATTCCTCAAACGGCTTGGCAAACCGCTCAAGCCGGTAATTCCGACGAGCTAGCCCACCCCAGGTGGCCTGGTAAAAGTCTCGTACGCGAGGGCTGCGGCCGGGCGGTGCCAGAGCGAGTCCGGGGTGGCGAGGCCTTCGAGTACGAGGTGGCGTTTGAGCACCTTGTTGGTTTCGGTCATCGGGAACGCCGCCACGACACGGACATATCGAGGTGCCCATTTCGTACCCAGATCGGGTTGTGCGGCCAGGAATTCACCGAACCGCGCAGCGTCAAACGACACGCCTGGCTCCATCAATATCGCCGCTACTACTGCGTCACCAACGACCTCGTCGGGCACGGCATACACTGCGCTGAGCACGACTCCCGGGAACCGGTTCACGATCCGTTCGACCGGCGCGGCTGAGAAATTTTCGCCATCGACGCGCAGCCAATCGGCAGTGCGGCCCGCGAAGTAGAAGTATCCCGCGGCATCGCGATACGCCAAGTCGCCCGTCCAATAAGCACCCTCGCGCAACCGCTGAGCATTGGCTTCATCGTTGTTGTAATACCCCTCGAAGAGCGTGCCGGCGGTGTTGACGATTTCGCCGATGGCGTCGGAGGCGTTGATCAATTGCCCGTTGTCGTCAAAGTGCGCTCGGGGGCATTCGAGCCCAGTGTCGCTGTTGAGCACCTTGGTTTCTGGCGTCGCCATACCGAGGGCACCGTTGGGCATTCCAGGTACCCGACCCACAGACGCGCCCGTTTCGGTCTGGCCGTAACCGTCGATAAGCGGGCAGGCGAACCGTTGAGCGAATCGAGCGATATCGGCCTCGTTGGCCTCGTTGCCAAAGCCGATTCGCAGAGTATTGTCGGCGTCATCGGGCAACTCAGGCGTAGCCAAAACGTAGGCCAACGGCTTACCCACGTAGTTGAAATAGGTGGCCCCAAAACGCCGCACATCGGGCAAGAATGCTGACGCCGAAAACTTGCGCCGCATAGCAATCGTGGCCCCCACCAACACACTGGGCACCCACGCCGTAAACAAGGCATTCGAGTGAAACAACGGCATCGAAATGTACGTAGTGTCATCGGGCCCGATTTTGATTTGCATCAACATTTGTTCGGCAATCGACAGCACCCGGCCATACGTGCGAATCACCGCTTTCGGCGCTCCCGACGTGCCCGAAGTGAACAGCAAGAACAACGTCGATTCTGGCGCTACTGGCACCGCAACATCATCGAAATTCTCGCCAGCTACCGAGGCCAAA
>JAYWAI010000175.1:0-14696 GCA_043782545.1 Acidimicrobiia bacterium | reverse complement strand
CTCTCCTTTGCTCGGGTCACGAACCACCATCACGAGGTGATCAGTGCCCGTCGGGACCAGTTCATCATCATGCTCACTGTGCTTATCGTCTTGCTGATTTTGCTTGTTGGGAAGTACGGCAGCCGATGCAGTTGTTGCGTGAGCGAGCGGACCCCCCACCAGAGCGGCGCCGGCAGCAACGGCACCACCCGCTTGTATAAAGTTTCGTCGGGTAAGTGAGTTCATTTTCCATCCTTTGTCTAGGGCGCCCCATCTCTCTGCGTTACCCCGCCGAACATGGATCAAAACAATTTGAAACGGCCTATTTTGAGCCGTACGAAATGCTGGAAGTTTTGCGCGAACTTAGGGTGTAAACGCGGCGAACGCGTACTACCATCTCGCTCGCTGGGGCCAGCTGAAAGGAATTCGTGTGCGAAGGTTCCGGTTTACACGTGCGGCAGGAGCGGGATGTATTTTTTTCGCTTTTGTGTCGGCGTGTGGCATCAGCACAGCGAATTCAGATCAACCGAGTCGGCAAAATATCGACTCGAACGCCCGTCAGTCTTCATTTGTTTGCCCGGCCCTTGGCGCGGCGGCGGGCGTTCCAGAACACGGTCCGCTCAACGGTTCGAGGTTGCAAATTGCCACGACTGTGGCCCCAATCACGTCAATCGTCGGCACGATCGCCGGAGACAAGGCCGACGTTCACGGCATCATCCCAGAAGGCCAGGACAGTCACACGTTTGAGCCCAAGCCGAGCGTTGCCGTGGTGCTTTCGAAGGCTGACATCGTGTTTGTAAACGGGTTGAAGCTGGAGGACCCTACTCAGGAGCTTGCCAGGAATAGCGCCGCATCGGGCTCACAAATTATCGAGTTAGGTACGTTGACCATCCGTCCCGATGACTATGTCTACGATTTTTCGTTTCCAAAAGATGGCGGGAAACCAAATCCACATTTGTGGACGAACCCACCAATGGCGAAGTGTTACGCGTCGATCGCCGCCTCGGTGATGGCCAAGGCGGGCCCGGCGAACGGTCAATACTTCATGGCCAATTACACCAAACTGGCCATGAAAATTGATGCACTCGATCGGCTGATGTATCAGGCAACGGCGAGTATGTCCCAACAAAATCGAGCGCTTCTGACGTACCACGACGCGTATGCGTATTTTGCTCAGCACTATGGCTGGCGGGTGGTGGGTGCCATCCAAGTGTCCAGTTTCGAGGATCCCACACCAAAGGAAGTTGTTGCGTTGGTCAAACAAATCAAGGCGGAAAAGGTGCCGGCGATATTTGGTTCTGAGGTATTTCCCAGTGCGGTGCTTACGCAGCTGGCACAGGAGACGGGCGTGAAATACGTCGACAAACTGCGCGACGACGACCTTCCCGAACAGCCCGGTAATCCGGAGCATTCATTTCTGGGTTTGATGAAGTTTGATTTCGTGACCATGGTGGAAAATTTGGGCGGGGATGCGGCGCCGATGAAGGCATTCGATGACCACGTTGCCGTGCTGGACTCGGCGGACTACCCGCAGTGAAGTCAATTCATCCAACGGCTAAGTCGCATATTGACTCGATCACGCCTCTGGTGAGAGTCGATCAAATTTCCTGTCGTTTCGGCCATGGTGCTCCGGTTCTCGACGACGTGTCGTTGATCGTGAGGGCGGGCACTTTTACGGGGATCGTGGGTCCATCTGGCTCTGGAAAAACAACGCTGCTGCGCGTGTTGTTGGGCTTGGTGGAACCACACCAGGGAGAGATTGAACGTCAACCCGGGCTGCGCATTGGTTACGTGCCTCAAGTCGAAACGATCAATTGGAACTTCCCTGTCACCGTCAACGAGACAGTGCTGATGGCGTCGCGAACGGGCCGCAAATGGCCATGGTCGAGCTCAGCGGAGAAGCTGGCCGTCGCCGATGTCCTCGAACAATTGGGTATTGGTGACTTGGCCGGCCGTCACATTCGCGAACTGTCCGGAGGCCAACAGCAACGTGTGTTCATTGCACGCGCCTTGTACAGCTCGTCAGACCTTTTGCTGATGGATGAACCGACGTCGGGCGTTGATGTTCGTACTCGCCACGAGATGCTTCATCTGCTGTCGGACTTGCATCACGATGGCCTGTCGATCGTGGTGACGACGCATGACCTTAACGGATTAGCGGCGCACCTGCCCCAACTGATTTGTTTGAACACGACTGTGATGGGCGCTGGTGCGCCGACCGATGTGCTCACACCAACGATTCTCGAAAAGACGTACGGCGCGCCGATGGAAGTTCTCGAGCACGCCGGTATGCCACTCGTGATCGAAGGTCGTCACCGGCCAGCGGCGAAATGGAGCTCGTAATGTGGACCACGCTCGCTGAACCATTTAACTACGGATTTCTCCGTCATGCCTTAGTGGTGTGCACGATCGCGGGCGCACTGTGTGGGCTGCTGGGAGTATTCGTCACGCTTCGAGGTATGAGCTACATCGGTCATGGTCTGTCTCATGCCATCTTTGGCGGTGCCGCCATTTGCGCAACGATTGGTTTGAATTTTTTTGTTGGGGCCGGTGTGTGGGGCGTTGCTTCTGGGCTGGCGGTTGGTCGTGTGTCACGACGCCGTGCGATCTCGGCCGATGCCGCAATTGGGGTCATAACGACTGCGAGTTTCGCGTTCGGGATTGCTCTACTCGGCCTGTTTAGTCGAGTGAAACAGAGCATTGAAGCGACAATTTTTGGCAGCGTTCTCGGCGTGTCGCGCAGCGACATGCTGATCATTTTGGTGATCGCCGTTGCAACCGCGAGCGTTGTGATTTACCAATACCGGCCGCTGCTTTTTACGACGTTCGATCCGGAAGTGGCAGGGGTATCGGGTGTCAACATCGGTCGTGTCGATGCGTTGCTGATGTTGATGCTCACGTTCGCCATTTTGGCCAGTATGAAAGTGCTTGGCGTGACCCTCATTGCCGCGGCTCTCGTGATTCCGCCGACCACGGCCAGGTTGCTCACCAACTCGTTCAATCGAATGTTGGCGATCTCCACGACCATCGGTGCGCTAAGCGGGCTCGTGGGCATGTACCTCAGTTTTCATCTCGACGTTTCATCAGGCGCGACGATTGTGTTGATCAACTTTGTGGTGTTTCTGTTTGCGTACGCCGCCACGGCGCGCTCTCGATCACACACAAGTACACCGGTCAGGGCGATGGTTTTGTAGCACCCCGATTGTCGTTCCCAGGCAAGCGAGGAACGTGGCTGGTTCCATACTCTTACGAAGTAGCGACGGGGTCTTCGTGTATTTGGCGGCGGGCGGTGCGGCAATCGACGCAACCACGGCAGGCTCGTCCAACGTCGCAGCGCGGCGATTTGGTAGTAGTAACCCAGAGGCGTCGGGGGTTGCGCGGCGCGCAAGCGCGAGTGTTCCCGCAACAGTTTCGGAGCGTCTCGAATCTCGCCTCCATACAGCGCCGGCGCGACGCGTTCCATGTAGGTCGGCGAGTAGTACCGAGCCGGTGTCATGAGAATCGACACACGGGGATGGGACGCCCCGGTATCGACGTCCATCCGGCCATGGTTGCGGCCAACACCAGGCGGTGCACACTACGTGGGTGGCGGCGAGCAAGTTCTTGGGCCAGCGCGCCGCCCCAGGACAGGCCGAGCACGTCGACTTGATCGTGACCCAGTTCGTCGATCAAACCGGCGACAACACCATCAAGCTGGCGCATCGTGGCGGATACAGAGGAGCGGGGCTTCCTCCGACGCCGGGGGCATCGAATGCGATTGTTTCGCGATCCGTAAATTGTTCACGAAACGGACGGAACAGGTCTCCGGTGGCGCCGATGCCATTGATGAGCATCAACGGCATGCCAGCACCGCGATTCTCGACGGACACACGCAACCGTTGACGGCCAACCTGTACCGACGTCGAGCACAAATGGACTTCGCTGGGCGCCTTCACCTAAATACGATGCCAGCTCGGCACGCTTTGAATGAAACTACTAGCCAACGACGTAAGCCCCCGGAGCCGCCATGAGCACGGCATTCCCCTGGCTGCCGAGCTCCGTGCGTGCCGCGATTTTGGTGCCGGAGCGGGTGGCCAGCCACTGAGTCCAATAATCCCACCAACTGCCTTTGTGGGGTGTGGCGCCTCGCGACCATTCGTCGGCTGACATGTTGATGCCAACGGCATCCGAGTTGGTCGAATAGTTGCCTTTCGGATTCCCCGACGGGTTCACCAGGGCTTGTATGTGGCCTTGTGAGCTCAGCACAAATTCGGCCTGTCCGCCGAGTCGGTTGACCGTCTCGTAGCACGCCTTCCACGGTGTGATGTGATCGGTCACGGCACCGACCACGAAGCTGTCGCACGCAATCGCACCGAGGTCCACGGGCGTATCGAGGGCCATCACTTTGCCCGGCTCCACCAGCGAGTTAGTTGCCGCAATGGAGAAGAAATCGCTGTGGAGTTCCGCCGAAAGGTTGGTGGCGTCCACGTTCCATGCAAGCACGTCGAAGGCCGGTGGATTTTTGCCCAGCAAATAGTTGTTGACCCAGTAGTTCCACACGAGGTCGTTGGGGCGTAGCCACGCAAACAGTTTGCCGAGCCACTTCGAGCACCGCGTCGCTGGCTTCCAGGACAGCGGCGAGGTAGGTGTCCAGGTTCCAGTCGCGGTGCTTGGCTTTCGGATTGCGCCAGCTCACCAGGAACACTTGCTGGCCACTGCTCACGAGGTGCTCGACAAAGCTGCGGCCCGTCGCCAGATCCAATACCTAGTAACGGTTGATCTGTGGTGGAACCACGAGGACTGGACGTTCATGAACTCGTTTGGTGGTGGGCGAGTACTGGATGAGTTCCAGTACGGCGTTGCGAGAAATCACTGCGCCTGGTGTGGCCGCAATGGTTTGGCCGGGTACGAAGGGGCGGCTGTCGACCATCGATGGCAACCCGCCGTTGGCTTTTACATCGTGCAGCGCGTGCCGTGCCCCGTCCCGCAAGCTACGGCCGCGCGTTTTGGCGGCTTCTTTGATGGCGGCTGGGTTGCCTAAAAGAGAGTTGGTCGGTGCCAGCGTGCTGGTGACGATAGAGGCGATCCTTGGCGTCGGGGTGCACATCGCTGACTCCAGCCACGATCTTGACGTGCTCGGCCGTCAAGGACACGACTCGACGGGCGACCGTGGACGGTTGCGTCCAAGCGGTTTTCGACAGGCGGTTGGCGGCTGAGACAATTTGCGACTGCGTTAATCCAATCGGCACCGACGATGTGATCGCATCGATCGTTGCTTCGACAATTTCGATCTCTTCCGGAGTGAGTCCGGTGCGTGTTTCGGATGTGGCGGTCGGCATAGGGCAATCCTCATAGCTCGGGTGATTCAGTCGGACGTCGATCAACCGATACTTTACATCACTATTAGAGATACTTCCTGGAAGGCATATATGAGCACCCCTGAAGCGAAATCCCGATCCAATGGTGGGCCAGTTGGCTACACGCGAAAGCGCGCCCGAACGCGTCGGGCGTTGATCAATGCGGGTCGCGCCGAACTCGCCAAACACGGACCTGACGGGGCCACGATCGGCGAAATAGCACGCCGCGCCCACGTGTCAGCCGGAACGTTTTACAACCATTTTGACGACCTCGACACGCTCGTGCACACGGTTGTTGACGAACTTGCGCGAGGTATTGAAGCGACTCGAGAACGGCAAGCTGCGCTCGAAACCGACCCTGGCGCGCAGCTGGCGATTGGAACACTGCAATTTCTGCGGCTCACGCACGACGATCCTGCGGCCGCCAGAGCGTTTGTGGCTCTGATGGCGAATGTGCCGGAATTCAGGGCCCGAGTTCGGGCAACAGTGGGCACCGCGATCGCCGAAGGTGTTGATCAACGGCGCTTCGTTCGGCGGCAGCCGCTCGTGACGACGGACGCACTCCTCGGCGCGGTGGTGCAATGGATGCAGACACGCCTTGTCGGTGACGCCGACGGCACATCGGATGCCGATCACGTAACGTTCGCGCTGCACATCGCAGGACTTGCCTATGGCGAAATCGCCGGTGTGGTCGACCGTGCTATCGAGAAAGCTGCCTAGTGGAACCAACGAACTACCTGTATTCAACGTTGCAATCGGCTCAAGCGGCTGGCGACAAAGTGTGCATGTTCCTGGTCGATAGCGAGCCGATTACCTACGCTGCACTCGATCGCGCCGCAGCACAGTTCGCTCACGCGCTCGTAAGTTTCGGTGTGGGGCCAGGAGACCGCGTCGCCGCGCAAATCGAGAAGTCGCCAACAGCCATCGTGATGTACTTGGCTTGTGTTCGCGCCGGCGCCGTGTTCCTACCACTCAACATGGCCTACACCGCCACGGAAGTTGCCTATTTCGTTGGCGACGCGGAGCCGTCGTTGTTGGTCGTTGATCCGTCCAGGTTGGACTCACTGAGAGACCTGGCCGCGCTCGGCAACGCAACCGCGGTGATGGGGGTTGTCACTTGCGACCATCACGGAAATGGGACACTTCGAGACCGAGCATTCGCTCAATACGACACGTTCTGCGACGTCGAGCGGGGCCCAGATGATTTGGCGGCAATGCTTTACACATCGGGCACCACGGGGCGGAGCAAAGGGGCCATGTTGACCCACGGCAATCTGGCGTCGAACTCCATGGTGCTCAAGGACTATTGGCGATTCACGGAGCACGACGTGTTGCTACACGTGTTGCCGATTTTCCACACTCACGGGCTGTTTGTGGCCACCAACGTGATGTTGATGGCGGGCGGATCGTTGATATTTCTCCCCAAGTTTGACCCCGACCAGATTCTGGAATTGATGCCGCTGGCCACGGCCATGATGGGCGTTCCCACCTTCTACGTGCGCCTACTAGGGCATCGCGGTCTCACGCTCGACGCAACGCGACACATGCGCCTTTTCGTGTCCGGCTCGGCGCCACTGTTGGCCGAAACGCATCGTGAGTGGAACGCCCGTACCGGCCACGCAATTCTGGAGCGCTACGGGATGACAGAAACCAACATGAACACGTCGAATCCCTATGACGGCGAACGGATCCCTGGCACGGTCGGTTACGCTTTACCGGGAGTCGATGTGAGGGTCACACACCCTGACAATGCTGAGGTCCTGGGAGCCAACGAAATCGGCATGATCGAAGTTCGAGGCCCGAACGTGTTTGCCGGATATTGGCGCAATCCTGAAAAGACGGCGGCGGAATTTCGACCCGATGGATTCTTCGTTACCGGTGACCTTGGCACCATCGACGACGCGGGCTACGTGCGCATAGTGGGCCGTGGCAAAGACCTGATTATCACTGGCGGGTACAACGTGTATCCGATCGAAATCGAAGCCGAAATTGACGCTATTGATGGCGTCGTTGAGAGTGCGGTCATTGGGCTCGAGCACAAAGACTTTGGCGAAGGTGTCGCCGCCGTCGTTGTTGTCTCACCCGGCGTGGGCGTGACCGCCGCCAGCATCTTGGCGGCTCTGGATGGGCGACTCGCTCGATTCAAACAACCCAAACGTGTTTTCCTCGTGGATTCGTTGCCTCGCAACGCCATGGGTAAAGTCCAAAAAAACGTTCTGCGCGATACCTATCGTGGCACGTTCACGAGCGAAACCGGAGTGGCGTAATCGAAGAACAGAGCACCCCACTAGGTTTCGGCGCCAAACAGGAGATGGATATGGACAACGTTGTAATCGTGACCGGCGCGGCCAGCGGCATGGGCCGGGCGTGTGTGGATCATGCAAAAACCTTGGGCAATGTGGTCTTCGCCGTCGATATCACGGCTCCCGACATCGAGGGCACCATCGGCGTGGCGTGCGATGTGACTGACCCCTCGGCGATAGCGGCACTCGTCGCACGAGTCTCCGCGGCCGGAAGCTTCCGAGCGTTGATTCACGCGGCCGGCGTATCGCCCACGATGGGCGATGCACGCAAAATTTTCAATATTAATTTAGTGGGCACCCAACAGATCCTCAACGCGTTTGAACCGCTCGTAGTCCCGGGCTCCGCAGCGGTCTGTTTCGCCTCAACCGCGGCCCATCAAGTTGCGGTGTACGTGACGCCTGACCAAGTGGCGCTGGTGGATGATCCGCTCGCCGCCGACTTCCTCGACCATGCGGAAGCGGCCGTGGCATCAGACAGCGGGTTTGCCTATGCGTTGTCGAAAGTTGGCGTGATTCAGGTCGTAAACCGGGCTGGCAAGGCATGGGGCCGCAAGGGTGGGCGAGTGACCTCGGTGTCGCCGGGCATCATCGACACTCCAATGGGTCGACTCGAGTTGGAGCATCAGCCAGCTATGCAAGACATGCTTGCCGCAACGCCGCTGTCTCGTTTGGGTCGTGCGGAAGAAGTGGCCGCCGTCGCCGTATTTCTGGCATCAGACGCGGCATCGTTTGTGAGTGGCATCGACGTGCTGGTCGACGGCGGCCTCGTTCGATCGGGTGGTTAATTGAAGTGACCGGTCTGGATGGTGGATTTACCCTCACATGGGTGGGCGATGAAATTCACGGCGAGAGCCCTGTATATCCCGATTTGTTTGTGCCGGGCACGAGCCACGTACGTCTGTCGGTACTGGCCACATGGACGGACATTATGGGCGGCTATCTCTCCATGGAAGTGTTGAATCCGCTCATCCCCGTGACCATGAGCCTTGACGTGCATGCCCATCGGCCGGTGCCGGAATGTGGCTCGATTCGCTCATCGGGTCGCGTGCTCTCAGCGGGTCGTTCAGTGGCCACGCTCATGGTCGAGATCACGAGCGATACCGGCGACGCGATTGCTGTGGCAACCGCATCGTTTATGGCCCCCGATCCGAATCGGCGCATGCCAGAACACTTGCGCCGCGACGCTCGAACCCCGGTCACGATCGGCCGCGATATCCCCTTCGTCAACGTCGACGGTTGCCAGCAGATTGCGCCAGGAATCGTGAGCTTGTCATCACACGCCACGGGCCGCAACACAGCGGGATCCTTCAGCGGCGCGTCACTGGCCTCCGCGGTCGAAGACGCGGCGTTGTCGCTCTGTCCCGGTACGACGCTCAGCATGCTGTCAATGCGGTACGTGAAGCCGGTTATTGATGGGCCGGCGATTGCACGAGCGGTCGGCAACGGATCGATCTGCCAGGTCGAAGTACGAGATTGCGCCAAAGACGATCGCCTGGCAATTTCGGCGATCACCCGCTCGTTCTAACCGGCGCGACGCCGGCGCGTTCACCGACCCCCGATACGATCACCCCGACCTTGGGAGGTCTGGGGATGAAAGCAACGACGCAGCCGCTCGACATCTATTGGGATCCGTTTGATACTGATATCGACACGGACCCCTACGACTTGTGGCGTCGGATGCGTGATGAAGCACCGGTGTACTACAACGACCGATTCGACTTCTACGCCTACAGTCAGTTTGCCGATGTGGAGGCCGCCCACCGAGACCCAAGCGTCTACCTATCCAGTCACGGAACGGTGCTGGAAATAATGTCCCAGTCGCACGTGAATTCCGGCAGCATGATTTTTCGCGACCCGCCTGAGCACACGCGATTGCGCTCGATGGTGTCGCGATCATTTACCCCACGCCGTATGGCGTCGTTGGAAGATCACATCCGCACGTTGTGCGGCGCCTTGCTGGCGCCGTGGCGAGACGGCGCCACATTTGATTTCGTCGAAGACTTCGGTGCCCCTTTGCCGTCGATGGTGATTTGCGAGTTGTTGGGTTTCCCTGCCGCCGATCGTGAATGGGCCAAGCAACGCATCGACACGTCATTTCACATCGAGCCGGGCGTGGGCATGATCAACGACATTTCGTTGACGGCCATGATCGAATTGCATGGGTATCTCACCGAGTTGTTGACGGCCCGAGCCGCCGACCCTGGTGACGACCTTTTGTCTGGCCTTACCCAATGTGAGCTCAACATCGACGAGTGTGCCGACTTCGCCGTGCTGTTGATTTCGGCAGGCACCGAGACAGTGGCACGCCTGTTGGGGTGGGCGGCCATTGTGCTCGACAACCACCCCGACGAACGCGCCAAGCTGGTAAACGACCCATCGTTGACATCGAACGCCATCGAGGAATTGTTGCGGTACGAGGCACCATCGCCGGTGCAAGGCCGCTGGACCAGCCGACCGGTAGAGATCCACGGCCAGGTGATTCCAGCTGACTCCAAGGTGCTGTTGCTGACTGGGTCGGCGGGGCGTGACAACCGTAAATATGCAGCACCAGACCGATTCGATGTGGAACGAAACTTTGATCATCACGTGTCGTTTGGTTTCGGTATTCACTTCTGTTTAGGTGCCGCACTGGCTCGGTTGGAGGGAAAAGTAGCCATAGAGCAGGCTCTGGTGGCGAACCCGTCGTGGGTTGTCGACCGTGATCGAGCAGTGCGATTGCATACCAGCACGGTGCGCGGTTGGTCGAAAGTGCCGGTCGGAACAATTCGTTGATTCGCAAAAATTTTGCGCCTAGAGTGCGGGCGGCTGGTCAGTCTGCGATAGTCAGTTCTGACTTCGAAGTCAAAAATATTCAGGGGGAATTATGATTCGATTCATTGGTCGGCCAACGTCGCCATCGGCGTCGTGCCGCTCCATTGCTGTCGCCGTGGTGGCCGGGCTCGTAATGGTTTCGTGCAGCAGCTCGAGCACCACGGCCAAGACGACTGTTGCGTCGGCTACTACGACCGCTGCCACGAGTTCGAGTGCGCCGAGTGACTCCACTGCGGTCACCACGGCGACGACGGCACCCAAGGGCCCGGATCTCGGCAAATTCGAAGCCATCACCGGTGTGCCGGGTGTGTCCGACAAGGAGATCAAGTTCGCCGTCGAAGGCACAGGGCCATCAAACCCACTCGGATATTGCCTCCTTGAATGTTACAAGCAAGGCGTCCAGGCCTACTTCGACTACCGCAACAGCCTAGGTGGCGTCAATGGTCGCAAACTCGTCATCAGCACCGTGGTGGACGATGAATTGGGCAACACTCAAGTGAAACTGCTTGAGCTCACCAGCTCCGACAACTTCGGGATCTTTGCATCGCCTCTGACGTATCCGGGTTACGCCGACGTTGCCAAGGCGAACGTGCCGATGTATTCCACCGTCCCGGCAGCAGCTGAGGCCAACGGGTTCAAGTCGATTTTTCTCCCCACGGGTACCGCGTGCATTGCGTGCCCAAGCCGTCAAAATGTTGAGATTGCCATTCTGGCCAAAGCTCACAAAGTTGGGTCGCTGGGTTACGGCATTTCGCAGGCATCTAAGGACTGCGTGGCTGGCCACAAGGCCACCTTCGACAAGTGGGGTCCCGCCGTTGGCATCGAGTTGGCGTATTCGAATGCCGAATTGCCGTTCGGTCTCCCCAACGGCCTGGGACCCGAAGTAACGGCCATGAAAGAAGCTGGTGTGGACTTCATCTTGACGTGTATCGATTCTGGTGGCGCTCTCACGCTTGAACAGGAACTCGAACGTCAAGGCATGGGCAAAGTAGTTGTCTCGTTGCCCCAGGGCTATTCCGACACTGCGTTTGCCTCCAAAAATGCGGCTTTACTCGAAGGCGACATTTTGAGCCCGTTCTTCCACCCATTGGAAGCAACGCCACTGCCCTCTGGTCTGAGCACTTACGTGGAGTGGATGGGCAAGGGTGGCTACGCCGTCAATGACTACGGTATTCAGGGCTGGATCAACGCCGATCTTGCTGTGATGGGGATCTTGGCTGCAGGGTCAAAATTTGATCGAGCCAGTGTCATCGACGCTACGAACAAAATCACCAATTACACGGCGGGTGGCATTGTTGCAACGGTCGATTGGACACGGCAACACTTGGCCCCCACGATTGCCGATCCGGTCAGTAACGCAGCACCAAAGGCATGTGCAGCGTACGTCACCATCATTGGTGGCAAATTCAAGTTGCTGGGTGACTCAGCCAAACCGTTCTTCTGCTTTGATCCCAAGGTCGACAAATGGGTTGATGCCACGCCGACTGTCTTTGGGTGATGTGATTCGCACGATTCGGCACCGAGGCGATTGACATGTTGATGGCTTCAATCGGCAAGGACATTCTCCGGGCGGTGCTTCAAGGAACGCCGCCCGGAACGGTCTACGCCCTGGTGGCGTTGGGATTTGTGCTGGCCTACAAAACCTCTGGCGTGTTTAACCTCGCGTTTGGAGCACAGGCATACGGCTCGGCCGTGGTGTATTTCACGGCTCGTACGCAATGGCATTGGTCAATCCTTCCGGCGTTTGTTGTCTCGGTCATCGTCCTCGCGCCGCTCTTAGGGTTCTTACTTGAATGGCTGGTTTTTCGGCACCTGCGTACTGCGCCGGCGGTGGCCAAGTTGGTCGTATCCATCGGCCTGTCGGTGGCATTGCCGGCCGCAGTCGATCTCGCCACCCACTTTGAACCGCACGGCAGCATCGTCATTGAAGGCATAGTGCCTAAGGGCGCGAGTGTCTTTTACAACGTTTTGGGTGTATACAAATTTAGCCGCGACGAACTTGTGGCTATGGCGGTGGCGGTCGTGGCCATGTTGTTGCTCGGCGCGTTGTTCAAATTTTCGGCCATGGGTTTACAAATGCGTGCCGTGGTCGAAAGCCCTCGGATGACTGAACTTAACGGCATCGACGCCGATCGAGTGTCAGCGTTTTCGTGGGCGTTGTCATCGCTATTTGCCGGGTTGGCTGGTGTGCTCATTGCACCTCGATTTCACACACTTGCCGCGCCAGATTTCTTCAACATCGTGATCGTCGCCATCGCTGCGGCGGCGATTGGTTTGCTAGTGAGTTTGCCGCGAGCTCTTGCCGGTGGCCTTGGGCTCGGCATTTTGATCGCGCTCTTCACCACATTTTTGCCCAAGTGGAGCAAGTCCGTTCACTGGCTTAAGCCCATAAAGGAAAACCTCACGCCGGCACTTCCCTTCGTGGTGCTTTTCGCCATCTTGGTGTTTGTGCCGAGCGTGCGTCGGTCTCGTGCGGCGGTCGATCCGCTATCGGGTGTGGACCCGCCCGCGCCGTCGATGGCGACGACACCGGGAAATCGTCGCGCCACATGGTTGCGGCGGTTGGTTGGCTTGGGTGTTGTGGGAGCGGTTGCTGCGGTGGTGTTTGGCCGGGGCGCTACGGCGTGGGTTTTTTCGGTCACTCAAGCAGTCGTGCTTGCGATCATTTACATGTCGGTCACCGTCATCACTGGGCTGGCGGGGCGGATCTCTCTGTGCCAAGGTGCATTCGCCGCCATTGCTGGCTTTACGGTGTTTCAACTTGCCGACCGTTACCACGCGCCGGTGTTGATTGGCGTTCTCGTCGGAGCCTGCATCGCCGCCGCGGTTGGAGCACTGCTTGCCTTGCCGATTCGGCACCTCAACGGCATCTGGGTAGCGATCGCCACATTGGCTTTTGCGTTTTTCTTCGACGCCGTAATGGTGAAATTTTCTTGGGTCGGCGGGAGTAGGAGCGCTGCTTCTGCATCGCTTGCGGTGCCTCGACCGGTGTTGGGTCCCTGGACGTTTGGCAACGACAAGTCCTACCTTGCGCTGTGTGTCGTGGTGCTCGTGATCGTGACGTTGGCGGTGTCACAATTTGCCCGAAGTACCACTGGATTGCAGTTGCAGGCGCTGCGCGGTAGCGAGGTCGCAGCCCAGTCGATTGGCATCTCTCCAGCTCGGCTGAGAGTGGTGGCGTTATCGGTGTCGGCGTTCATTGCCGGTGTGGGTGGCGCACTCATGGTCATTCAACAAAAGAACGTCAACTACGACAACAATTTCAAACCCTTCGCGGCCCTGTTTTGGTTAGTGCTCGTGGTGACCTTCGGAGCCCGCCGACCGGCCGGCGCCATTGCCGGTGCGGCGACGTTTTCGCTATTCGACAAAGTGATGTTGCAAGGCAATTTTGCGGCATGGATTTTCCGCTCGCCGAAACGAATTCCCGGCATTTTCCCGCTCTCAGGTAAGTGGCGCTTTGTGTTGTTCGGCCTGGGCACGATCCAATATGCAAAGCATCCAGAAGGTGTGCTCGCCACCTCAAATGCCCAGCGCCAAGCTCGTCGGCAGGCTCGAGCCGACAAGGCTTCACAGGCACGTGCGCGAAACGATACGAGCGCCGCAACCACCACGAGCGATGGCGGCGTGGTGTCATGAGCGGCGTGCTCTCGACTCGTTCCGTCAACAAACGATTTGCCGGCATCGTGGCGTTGGAGGCTGTCGACATTGATGTGGAGTCCGGCGAACGCGTTGGCCTCATCGGCCCGAATGGCGCCGGGAAAACCACGTTCTTTAACTGCATTCTGGGCGTGCTGCGCACCAACGGGGGCACCATCGATTTCGACGGTGCCGACGTGTCAAACATGCCCGTCCACGAACGAGCCCGGCGGGGAATCGGTCGCACCTTTCAGCGCATAGAACTCTTCAGTGACTCAACTGTTCGCGACCACCTTGTTATCGCCGACCGGGTGTCGAGTGGTGGTCGTTTTTGGAGCGATCTCATGCGGTTCGGGCGGCCGCGCCCCGATGAGATTTCCCGCAGTGACGCAATGCTTGAGCTACTCGGCTTATCGGATATGGCCGATGAACCAGTCGAGCGGTTGAGCCTTGGCCAAGGCCGCCTCGTTGAGGTCGGGCGTGCGCTTATGACGCGCCCGAAGATGTTGCTACTCGACGAACCATCTTCTGGCCTGGATCGGCGTGAAACGGCGCTATTGGCCGACACGTTGCGTTTGGTGCAACAAGATCGCGGCTTCGCGATCTTGTTGGTTGAGCACGATATCGAATT
>JAYWAI010000174.1:0-5530 GCA_043782545.1 Acidimicrobiia bacterium | reverse complement strand
GTCTCCCAAGCCACCGTCGTGTACGACGCCAATGAACGCCCAGGGTTGTTGGTCAGGCGTTTTGATCGAGTTGCACAACCCGATGGAAGTTCGCGTTCGTTGGCATGCGAAGAATTTGTCGATCCTGCAAACCGATCAGGGTGAGTGGCGCGCGGAACCTGCATATGATGATTACGAAACGGTCGCGCTGAGAATCGTCAAGTTTTCGAATCTCGACTACTTCTGTCCACGGATCGAACACCCTCGCTACGGGTTCCCAGCGACAAACCATTGTCGAGAATGTCGAGAGATTTGACCGCCCCGAGCATCGCAATCATTCCGGCAATTCCCGCTCCGAACCCGATTGCAGCCGAAATGGCGATTCACGTTCCAGATGCAGCAATCATCAACATGATGTAAGCAACAACAACGAGACCGAGTTTGGCGCCGCGATCAATCGATTGCGACGCCGCCCACGATTTCCTGCGTCATCCGTCGAAACATCAGCGTGCAGACCGAGACTGTCGCCGTTCCAAAAGACTCGACACGCTCGACGTCACTCCAACGAGCGACTCGCTAGCGGGTTGAGGTAAGTCGGCAAGCTCAGAGGAGCGTACCTAGTTGATGGCGAATTCGGTGATGGGGGGGCAGGTGCATACGAGGTTGCGGTCGCCGAATGCGGCGTCAATACGGCTCACGGGCGCAAAGTATTTGGACGACCGTAGCGACGCCAACGGGTACGCGCCGAGCTCACGGGTATAGGGCCGAGTCCACGAATCAGCGAGCAAATCTTCTGCCGTGTGCGGGGCATTGTGCAGTGGGTTGTCGTCGGCCGGCCACACGCCAGCAACGACCTGATCGATCTCGCCACGGATCGCCAGCATGGCGTCCACAAATCGGTCGAGTTCGTGCAACGACTCTGATTCGGTCGGCTCAACCATCAGCGTGCCCGCCACGGGGAAGCTCAACGTGGGTGCGTGGAATCCATAATCCATCAGCCGTTTGGCGACATCGTCGGCAGTGATGCCAGACAGTTTGGTGAGCGGGCGCAAATCCAAAATGCATTCGTGCGCCACATCGCCATGCTCGCCGGTGTACAGCACGGGGAAGGCGTGCTGTAGCCGTCGAGCAACGTAATTTGCCGCCAATATGGCGTTGGATGTGGCAGCCCGCAAACCATCTGGCCCCATAAGCGCAATGTAGGCCCACGGGATGACCAATATTCCGGCGGAGCCAAACCGAGCCGAAGCTACCGGGCCTACGGGTGCCGAGCCCAGTGGTGTGAGCGGGTCGCCGGGCAGGAACTCAGCGAGGTGGGAGCGCACGGCGACCGGGCCAACGCCGGGGCCGCCGCCGCCGTGGGGGATGCAAAACGTTTTGTGCAAGTTGAGGTGGCTGACGTCGGCGCCAAATTTGCCGGGCTGCGCAAGCCCAACGAGCGCGTTGAGGTTGGCGCCGTCCACGTACACCTGACCGCCAACTTGATGCACGATTGCGCATAGGTCAGTGATGCCGGTTTCGAACACGCCGTGCGTGCTCGGATAGGTCACCATGCACGCAGCCAGTTGATCCGAATATTGGTTGGCTTTTGTTGCCATGTCAGTGAGGTCCACGTTGCCCAGGTCGTCGCACCCCACCACAACGACGCGCATGCCAGCCATCACCGCGCTGGCCGCGTTCGTGCCGTGCGCAGATGACGGAATCAAGCAAATGTCGCGTCCAAAATCGCCCCGACTGTGGTGGTACGCCCGGATCGCCAGGAGGCCCGCTAGTTCGCCTTGGCTCCCCGCATTGGGCTGCAGGCTCACCGCGTCGTAGCCAGTGCAGGCCACCAGCATCCGTTCGAGGTCAGCAATGAGTTCCCGGTAGCCAACGGGTTGGTTGGCGGGCGCGTAGGGATGGATATTGTCGAATTCCGGCCAGGTCACTGCGACCATTTCCGTGGTGGCGTTGAGCTTCATTGTGCACGAGCCCAGCGGGATCATGGTGCGGTCCAGAGCGAGGTCTTTGTCGGCCAAACGGCGCAGGTAACGCAGCATGTCGTGTTCGCTGTGATGAGTGTGAAACACCGGATGCGCCAGTATTTCATCGGCGCGCTCATGGCTCTCTGGAATGCCTGAGGCGACGGTAACGCTGAGGTCGAGGTTGACACCAAATATATCGGTCAACGTCTTAATGAGGTCGAGGTTTGACGTCTCGTCGAGACTGAGCGAGACGGTGTCATCGTCGATAACGCGAAGGTTGATATTTTTCGACTCGGCTACCGCGGTGAGCGTACGCGCTCGACCGGGCACAGCCACGGTGAGCGTGTCGAACCAGGTTGTATTGAGTAGTACAAGGCCGCCAGTAGTTAGCGCGCCGGCCAGGGCACTGGTGAGGCCGTGTACTCGATCAGCAATGCGACGGAGCCCTTGTGGACCGTGCCAAACGGCGTACATGCCAGCCATGACAGCGAGCAGTACCTGCGCAGTACAAATGTTGCTGGTGGCTCTTTCTCGGCGGATGTGTTGCTCTCGAGTTTGCAACGCCAGGCGCAGCGCCGGGCGGCCTTGGGTGTCGGTGCTGACGCCAACGAGACGCCCAGGAAGCGCCCGCGAGTGCTGATCGCGACACGCCAAAAATGCGGCGTGAGGTCCGCCGAAACCCATCGGCACACCGAATCGCTGTGACGATCCAACCACCATGTCGGCGCCCATATCGCCCGGTGCCCGAAGTGTCACGAGTGCCAACAAATCTGACGCCACCACGGCGAGTGCGCCGGCTTGGTGGAGCGCCTCGATTATCGGCGTCAGGTCACGAATCTGGCCTGACGAGCCAGGGTACGACAGCAGGGCACCGAACACGGACGAGGCGTCGAGATCCTTAGCCGGGTCGCCAATGGTGATCGTGATGCCGATCGGCTCGGCCCGAGTTGCGATCACCGCAATCGTTTGCGGGTGCGTATCGGCGTCAATAAAAAATGTGTGTGACCCACTGCGAGATTGGCGCCGACACATCGTCATCGCTTCCGCGGCCGCGGTGCCTTCATCGAGCATCGAAGCATTGGCGAGCGTCATTCCGGTGAGGTCAATGACGACCGTCTGAAAGTTCAAGAGTGCTTCCAGGCGACCCTGCGAAATTTCGGGTTGGTATGGCGTGTAAGCGGTGTACCACGCCGGGTTTTCCAGAATGTTTCGTTGGATAACGGGCGGTGTGATTGTGCCGTAGTAGCCCTGGCCGATGAGCGAAGTAGCCACCACGATACGGTTTGCGTAGCGGCGAAGCGCCGAGACAACTTCTGTTTCCGTGAGCGCGTCGGCGAGCGGCAGAGCGCCCGGCATGCGGATTGACGGCGGCACGATTCGGTCGACTAACTCATCGAGTGATGTGGCGTTGAGATGCGGCAACATGTGCCGTCGCGCCTCGGCGTCCAGGCCTATGTGGCGAGTGTGAAATGCGTCGGAGGAACCCAACGCCACGGGGTCTACTAATTGAGCCATACGGGCTGGGACGTTACTCCGCTGGAGCCGGCGTTTCGGTGCTCGTCGCGCCAGCAACCGCAGCCTGCTTGGCGGCAAATTTGGCCTGGTGTTCCATCACGCTGGCGCCGATCGCCGTGACCACATCGCCAATAAAACGAGGGCGATTCTCGGCGGCATAATTCATCGACCCCCTGGCCCGATCGAGATGGCCTTGAAAGTGGGGCATGACGTACCGGGCGAACAACTCGAAGCTCTTGTGCGTGGCCTGAGTGTTGGCCCAATCGTGGGCCAACATGAGGTAGGTGCCAAAACCGCCCGACGACTCAATGAGCCGTTCGATCTGGGCGATCGCGTCGTTGGGCGTGCCCACGACACCGGATCCCGAATCGTTGATGGCTTGTACGGGATCCTTGGCGCCCTCGCCGACACTGAGGCCGAGTGCGGCGATCTTCTCGAAATAAAAATTCCAGTCGCGCAACCCAAATTCGACGTCCTTGGCTGCCTGCTCCCGCGTTTCGGCCAAATGCATTGGACCTACGAGTCGCCACGTTCCACGGTCAGCGACGTGACCGTTAGCGGCCGAGAGCTCCTCGACGAGGTCCCAATGGGGGCCGAGCAAATCGAACCCAGCGGTTGACGTGGCGCCGAGTGACAGCATCGAGATGCCGAAGTTGCCCGCGGCTTGCGGGCCAGATGGGCTGGCCTGGGCGGCGACGGCGATCTCGAAACACGGCTTCTGATAGGGCCGTAACTGCAGCCGGGCTTCATTGCATTCGAACCAGTCGGTCTTCATGGTGAGGGGCTCGTCGCTCGTGAGCAAATGAATGATGGCAGTGAGCGACTCCTGCATGCGTTTGCGTTGCTCGGCCACTGGAATGCCCATCATGAACGCATCGCTTGGCAGTGCACCCGGACCAACGCCGAACTTGATGCGGCCACGAGTGAGGTGGTCAAGGAGCACCATTCGGTCGGCCAAAATAAACGGATGATGGTAGGGGAGCGAGTTGACGCCCGTACCCAACATGATGTGCTTGGTGCGCTGGGCGGCGGCGGCGATAAATACCTCGGGGCTGGCGATGATTTCGTATCCCGCCGAGTGGTGCTCGCCAATCCACGCTTCGTTGAAGCCAAGCTTGTCGAGATGTTCGATGAGGTCGAGGTCTCGCTCGAGTGCCAACGTCGGATTTTGGCCAACAGGATGGAAAGGGGCCATGAAAATGCCGAACTGCATACGCTGATCGAGAGGGGCTTGCGCAAAAGTCATGCGTCATTCGACACGCTGGCTGTTGGTCCGGTCAAGGCGGAGTGAATTTGGCGTGTTACGTTTTCACGGATTGACAGCAGCCCAACAACACATGCCAGGGGGCACGAATGCAAGGTGTGAAGCATCCACTTTCGGGAGCGACGTACGATCTCGTCGAGTCGGGCGACATTGAGGTGTGCAAAGACGATCGACGCGGTCGCTTCACCAAATACGGTGTGTGGCTTTCGGGAGAGATCCGTCACGCTGACCCCCATGTTTGCCTATGGGTGAGTGAAAAGGCGGGCGTGAGCCGTCATGCCCAAGCGGCAAATTCATTGGAAGCGACCGAGGACCAGGCATGACCCTTGCCGAAACACCAATGACGGACCCGGCTCGACGTGGCGTTCAGCGCTCGCCGGGCTTGAGTTACGACGACCTGCTGGACATGGACACCCACACTGTGCCCGATGTTTTGCGTAAGCGGAATTGGCACTTTATGGATGACGCCGACATCCCAGTTGCTCGCTATACGTCTCGAGAATTTCATGAACTCGAGGTCGAAAAAGTGTGGACCAAGGTGTGGCAAATGGCGTGTAGGGGCGATGACATACCCGCCTGCGGTGACAGCTTGGTGTACGACATTGCCGGCTTGTCGATTTTGCTTATTCGTCAAGCCGATATGACCATCAAAGCGTTCTTCAACGTGTGCCTGCATCGCGGTCGCCAACTGCGCGATCAAGACGGCAATGTGGCCGAATTGCGGTGTTCATTCCACGGGTTTGCCTGGCACAACGATGGGTCGATGAAACAGGTGCCGTGCGAGTGGGATTTCCCGCACGTGAACCAG
>JAYWAI010000173.1:0-5571 GCA_043782545.1 Acidimicrobiia bacterium | reverse complement strand
GCGAAGAACAGAAGGCATCCTTCCTGCCCCGTATTCTCAAGGGCGAAATTCATTTTTGCATTGGTTATTCCGAGCCAGGCGCTGGTACCGATCTGGCGTCGCTGATGACTCGGGCCGTGCGCGACGGCGAAGAGTATGTGATCAACGGATCCAAAATGTGGACGTCGCTATCGAGTGATGCCGACTACTGCTGGCTGGCCGTGCGCACCGGCGATCTGCCCAGCGACAATCCCGGCGAAGTGTGGAAAAAGCATCGCGGCATCAGCATCCTGATCGTGCCCATGGACACGCCCGGCATCAGCATTCAACCGCTGCACCTCATCGGCGATCACGACATCAACGCCGTCTTTTTTGACAACGTGCGGGTGCCCGTCGCCAACTGCGTGGGTGGCGAAAACAACGGCTGGAACCTCATCACCAACCAACTCAACCACGAGCGCGTCACCCTGTGCGCCAGCGGCATTCCTGAGCGGGCGCTTACCGATATTCGCCGTTGGGCACAAGACACTCTGCTACCCGATGGCCGCCGCGTCATCGATCAAGAATGGGTGCAAATCAACCTGGCCAAAGTGCACGCCAAGCTCGACGTGCTGCGGCTCATGAACTGGCAATCAGCGTGGGAAGCCACCAAAGGCAAGCTGGATATTGGGCACTGCTCGGCCATCAAGGTGTACGGCACCGAGTTCAATTTGGAGGCCTTCCGGCTGTTGTTTGAGATCCTGGGCCCGCCGGGATATCTCAAGGCCGGATCGCCCGGCGCGGTGTTGGCATCACGCCTCGAAGCCAGCTACCGAGGCACCCTGATCTTGACGTTCGGCGGCGGTACCAACGAAATGCAACGAGACCTCATCACCATGTTCTGCATGGGATTCCCGAGAGCGAGCCGATAATGGATTTCTCCTTTTCCGACGATCAAACTGCTCTGCGCGAACTCGCAGCACGCATCATCACCGATGCCGCCACCAATGACCGTTTCAAGGCAGCCGACGCCGCAGGCGGGTGGGATATGGGCCTGTGGCGCACGCTTGGCGAAGCCGGGCTCATCGGTATTGGCCTACCTGAATCGTGTGGTGGTGCGGGGCTTGGAATTCTCGAAGCCAGCATCGTGCTTGAAGAAGTTGGACGGGTCAGCGCCCCGGTGCCGGCATTCGCGGTCATGGCCTTGGCCGCACCAGCTTTGGCCGCGGCTGGGCGAGCCGATTTGTTGACATCGGTAATCTCCGGTGAAACGGTTGTGACTGCCGCGATTCACGAGCCATCTGGCTCGGTCCACGACCCGTATTGCACGGTGGCCAATGGCGCGATCACCGGCACGAAAGTGTGCGTACCGGCCGGCGCGATCGCCACCCAATTCGTCGTCACCGCGGCCGACGGCTTGTACCTCGTGGCTGCATCTGCGCCCGGAGTCACGATCGAGCGTCAAGACACCACTACGGGCATGCCCGACGCCCGCATCACGTTTGAGGGTGCACCTTGCGAGCGTCTCGGTGATACTGCGGCCAGCGCACGCATGATCCAAATCGGCATGACCGGCGCGGCAGTCAGCGTGTCTGGCGCATGCGCAGGAGCAGTGAAGCTCACTGCGCAATACGCCACAACTCGCTACCAATTTGAACGCCCGATCGCCAGCTTTCAGGCAGTGAGCCAACGGGCCGGCGATGCCTACATCGACACCGAAGCCGTGCGTCTCACGGCGTGGCAAGCCGCCTGGCGCATTGCCAACGACTACCCCGCCGACGAGGCCGTACTCACGGCCAAGTTCTGGGCAGCCGATGGTGGACACCGAGTGCTGAACGCCGCGCACCACATTCACGGTGGCGTGGGCGTCGACCGTGACTACCCGCTCTACCGGCTCTACCTGTTGGTCAAACAACTCGAGTTGCAACTCGGATCGGCCACGCCGTCACTCGTGAGCCTCGGCAAGATCCTGGCCGACACGCCCGCGTAATCGGGTTGGCTTGCGCTGCCTTCAAGGCTGCGCCGCAGCGCCGAACGCAAAGCGACGATAGGCGTCCACAATCTCAAAGCCGAGTCGTTCGTAGACGGGCAATCCAAGTAGCGATGCCTGGAGTGACACTGAGGTTACGCCGTGGTCCACAAGCGTGTTCGTAACCCATGCGCTCACTGCTGCTCCAGCACCCCGGCCCCGGTGTTCGACGGGCGTGGCGACGTAGTACAGCCCACCACTATTGTCGGACGCCCGATACCCGCACGCCGCGCTCACGGGTGTGCCGTGCTCGTCATGGGCGAGCGCCCAGGTGGTACCAGGAGCGTCGAATGCTCCGATGTGATCGAGCAGCCACCCGAGACCGGGTTTGTCGTAACCACGTTCAATCACATCGGCGAGGGTGAGGCGCGCGGCTGGCGTGACCACCTCGGTGATCGTGAACCGGCGGTCGGTTATTGCTACTCGGTTACGTGCGATCATCGCCGGCGTAGGCCCCGGCCCTTCGACGCCTCCGTGCTCTATCGCCAACTCAACGAGCACTTCGTGAACCTTTGGAACCCAGAGTACGAACTCTCGGTTCAACTCGCCGAAAAAGTCCCGCGATCTGTCGAGAAATTCAGAGGGATCGATGTCGCGGGACGTCGGTAAGGCAGTATTTTGATACCCGTTCGCAATCGCCATCGGGCCCGCCACCACAACTCCGCCGGGCACATGTGCGACAGTTCCGTGCCGCCCCGCCGTTGCCGCCACAAACTCAGCCAAATTCACAGGCATGGCGATCCGTGTTCGGTCGAGGGCGACGCCGTCTCTCCCCAGTCGATTTGGGACGTCGGCACGCCAACGCTGAGTGCGTGGCGTTCGGCGGCTGCCCGCCCGGCCATGTCTCCCCGCCGGTAACTGAAAACCTGACTGCTAAACACGATATAAATCGACAACTCCGACGACATGTCGATATACCACGGGCCCGGCATCAGCTCGGCCGACAGCGCAGTCGCTGTCGCGTCGGCGGTGGCAGTTTGAAACTCGACGATCGTCCATGACAGTGGCTGCGAGAGCGTGTGGCCGGGAACGTCGACGACAAAGGAATTCGTTACATCGAGCATTCCAATCACAGAGTCGTCTCTGAGACTCTCCCGTATCAGCGTGCCCCGAAACATCGAACGCCGGCTACGCCAGCATTGCGGCAGCAGTGGCTTTGGCCCAGGCGTAGTCAACTTTGCCGACCGGCGTGCGGCCAACGACATCGACCACCAGCACCACTTTGGGCGCCTTGTAGTCGGCGATATGGGCACGCACCGATTGGGCGATTTCAAGCTTCAGGTCACTCGACGCCACCGTGCCATCGCGCAACTGCACAAGCGCCGTCACCTGCTCAATCCAACGATCATTCGGCGTGCCAATCACTACTGCATCAAACACAGCCGGGTGATGCTTGAGCGCTGCTTCGACCTCCTCGGGGAAAATCTTCTCGCCGCCCGAGTTGATACACGCCGAACCGCGCCCCAACAGCGTGATCGCGCCATCGTCTTCGATGACGGCGAAGTCACCAGGCACCACCCAACGCACCCCGTCGACCACAGGAAAAGTGGCCGCAGTTTTCTCAGGATCCTTGTGGTAGCGCAACGGAATATTTCCGGTGCGCGCCAACTTGCCGATCTCGCCGGGCGCGCACCGGTGGTATTCCTCGTTGAGCACCGTGGTGTGGGGCCCCATGTTGAATTTCGGCGACGTCAAGCCTTCGCCTTCATCCATCTTGGACCCCGTCGCCCCGGTCTCCGATGCGCCAAAACTATCGCTGATCACCAGGTGGGGAATGGCTGCCCGCAGCTGCGCACGCACCGCGGCGGTGAGCGCCGCTCCCCCGTTTCCGAAGGCCATCAAACTTGACAAGTCGTACCCGTGGCCGCCGGGTGTCGCCAGCGCTTCGGCCAACGGGCGAGCCATGGCGTCGCCAACGGTGCTCATCGAATTCACCTTATATTCATCCACCATGCGCCACACCCGATCCACCTCAAACCGAGGCGCGGTATACAAAACAACGCAGGCTCCCATCATGAGCGCGTTGCCCGTCGTCCATTGTCCGCCGCCGTGCATGAGCGGCATCATCACCAACATGCGCAACTGAAACGCTGCTGCCGCAGCCTCTTCGCCGACCTGCTCAGGTCGGTCAATCGGTCGAGATCCTCGGCCCGAATTGAGTGCCCCTAACACGATGTCTTCTTGCCGCCAAATCACGCCCTTGGGCAAGCCAGTGGTGCCGCCGGTGTACAGCACATACGGATCGTCGCCAGACCTTTCGTCGAACGCCCGCACCGGCGAGGCTCCCGCAATAGCGGCCTCGTAGTCGTCGCCGATCACCAACAGGCGTGGCACCAAAGCCGCGGCCCGCGATGCGTGTTCTGGCCCGGCGATTGCCATCACACAATCGGCATTGTCGTACAAATACTGCAGCTCGGCGTCGACATAGCGGTAGTTCACATTGACCGCCGCGGCACCCAATTTCGCTAGCGCCAGCCACGACTCGATCCACTCAGGGCAATTGGTAGCATGCACCGCTACATGGTCCCCACGTTTGACGCCCATGCCGGCCAGCGCGTTGGCGAGCCGCGTGATTCGGTCGTCAAGCTCGGCGTAGGTGAGGGCCCGCGCTTCGGTGATGAGCGCCGGTCTATCGGGAATGGCGTCGGCGATGATTTCAAACAGATCCGCCAAGTTGACTGCTCGGGTCATGCATGCACCGCGGGACGGGCCGAGTTGAGTTCGGTCACGTTGTCAAAGGTGATCCGGCGTTGGTCGGCGTCGCTGAGTAGCTTGAGTTCGGTGAGATAGTCAAGTGGTTGCGGCATGCCTTCGATGTGGGGCCAGTCGCTGCCGAATAGCACCCGATCGGCACCCATAATCTCGACCACTTCGTTGACGTCGTCCTCCCAAAATGGGTTGATCCACCAGTTGTTGCGGAGCGTGTCGACCGGGTCGTTCACGAAGTAGCCGGGCATCTTGTGCGTGGTCGATGTGACCTTGCGCACTAGGTCGGGCAAGAAGGTGGAACCGTTTTCAATCGACGCCAAACGCAAATTCGGGAAGCGGTCAAACAATTTTTCGAATAGCGACGAAATCACGAAATCAAACGCGGCATGCTCGATGTGGAAACCCTTGATTGACGGCTTGAAACCAGCTGTTGAAAACGAGGCCGAAAAGCCGTCGACGCCGTACCCATTGCTCGTGTAGCCGCTATCGCCCGCGTGAATCACCAGCGGTATTCCCGCCTCGTTCAACAAGCCCCAGAACCCATCAAACATTGGGTCAAACGGTGATCGTTGACCGAGGGTGGTGGTGGGCGCGGCGGCCCGCATCACCACAACATGAGCGTTGTGGTCGAGCGCCCACTGCAATTCGCTTACCGCCCACGCCGGGTCGGCAAGTGAAATATACGGCGCGGCGTGAATGCGATTCTGGTACTCAAAACCCCAGTCTTCCAACAACCACCGATTGAACGCCGTGAACGTGATACCGACGCCTTCTGGGTCGTGCTTGAGCATCTCTTCGTACAACATGCCCAACGTCGGAAAGAGCCAAATGGCGCTCAACCCGTGGTCGTCGAGTGTGGCCAACCTGGCATCGTT
>JAYWAI010000172.1:0-2111 GCA_043782545.1 Acidimicrobiia bacterium | reverse complement strand
GTCGGGGGAGAAGCCCCGCGTTGCCGAGTATTCCCCAAGGTCGAAACCGAGCCACAGTTCCGTGAATACGTTCGCTTCGACCACGCTCAGTCCGCTCGCGACTAACGCGGCAACGTGACCATCGCCCCGATGTTCGCGAACCAATTCCGCCGCCCGCCACGCCCGACCGTATGTGTCGTCGGGAGTCGGTTGGGCGCGCAACGCCCCGAAAAGCGGTCGGCCGAGGCCGTCGAGTGGGGTGAGTGCCTCGAGCAGTCGCGAGCCGAATGCTGCAACGATTGCTTCTGGAACGTGAGCCGCAGCGCACGCCGTGCGCAGGCCTTCGGACGCTCCCGCAGATCTGGCGCCGAGCACCGCCGCCGCGCTCGATATCGATCGACCATGTTGCAGCGTGGCAGCCAGCATCGTCGGCTCAAAAACGCCGAATGCCGCCACGACGACTTCTGAAGCAACACTGTCACCAAGAGCGGCGGCGCGCCCCCAGACGTAGCCGTCAAAGAAACCATGCCCGAGACCCGCCGTGCCGTGGGCCGCCGCACGTGACCACCAGCCAATGGTGGCGATCGGTTCTATGGAGTCACGCAACCGACGAGCATCAGATTGCGCCAGCACGGGGGTTGGCGGCGTGTCGCCGGTGGGGATGAGAAAGTACGCAGCGATGTCGTCGTAGTCCATGCGTCGAGTCTCGATCACTTCTGACGCCGACATCGAATCCAAGACCGATCCCGCAAAAACCCGTTGGTGGCCCGCCCGCAAGCTCGAGGCGAAATGCTAAACATGGACTCCGCATTTGGGGCGGAGACGACGTGGCAATTCTGGGGGTTGTGTGATGGCCGATTTCGAAACGATTGACTTCTTTACAGATACGTCGTTGGTTAATGACCCGTTCCTGTACTTCGACTATTTGCGTCAGAAATGTCCTGTCGCGCACTTGCCGCACTACGGCGTAGTGGCAGTCACTGGCTACGACGCCGCGCACGATTTCGATCGCAACAACGCGGAGTTGTCGTCGTGCAATTCGGTGTCTGGTCCGTTTCCAGGCTTTGCTATCAAACCAGAAGGCGATGATATCTCTGACTTCATTTCCGAGCATCGCCATGAATTGCCAATGAGTGAATACATGGTGGCGCAGGACCTCCCCGACCATGAGCTGCATCGTGGCCTGATCTTGAGATTGCTGACCCCCAAGCGCATGCGAGAAAACGAACAAGCCATTGCTGGCATCGCCGACCAACACATTGATGCCTTCGTCAATTCGGGCCGGGTCGAGGTGATGAACGAGTACGGAAAGTCGTTTGCGCTTCTCGTGATTGCCGATCTTTTGGGTGTCCCTCAGGAAGATCACGAAGAATTTCGACGTCACCTTGGCGCCATGCCGCCGATGCAAGAAGGTGGCCCGACTCACGTCACACACGACCCGTTGTCGTTTCTCAATCAGGAATTCACCAAGTTCATAGAGAACCGTCGAGTGGCTCCAACCAACGACGTCATGACGCAGATTGCCACGGCCACCAACGCCGATGGGTCGATTCCTGACGTAGATCTTGTGGTGCGGATGGCGACATTTCTGTTTGCGGCCGGGCAAGACACCACGGCTCGAGTGATCACCGCTGCGATGCACGTGATCGCCGAACGGCCCGACATTCAGGCCTACCTGCGCGAAGATTTTGCTCGTATTCCCAACTTCATTGAAGAGGTGCTGCGGCTGGAGGGCCCGGTAAAAACGAAGGGTCGCATGGCCAGAGTGACGACCGAATTGGCCGGCGTGGAAATCAAGGCCGGCACCACCGTCGTGATGTTTCCTGGCGCCGCGAATCGTGATCCCGCTCGCTTTGATGAGCCGAATGAATTCCGGGCCGATCGCGCCAACGCCAAAGACCATCTGGCTTTTGGACGCGGCATTCACTCGTGCCCTGGCGCACCGCTGGCGCGCATCGAGACGCAGATCACGATCGAACGATTTCTTACTCGTATGGCCGACATCAAGATCGACGAATCGTTTCACGGGCCCGTCGATGCCCGCCGCTACGACCAGGAGCCGTTGTACATTCTGCGTGGCATGAACGCCTTGCATCTCGAATTCACTCCAGTAGCCACGGCCGCTGAGTCAG
>JAYWAI010000171.1:0-5600 GCA_043782545.1 Acidimicrobiia bacterium | reverse complement strand
AGTGACATATGCCAAGGGCCGCGAGCGCTGCCGCGGCGTCGGCTGGCGATGTGGCGGTAGTGAAAATGTAGGTGCGTGCTTTGTTGATGAGGAGGTCGACAATGGGAGCGTTGGCGGCCACGAAGCCGCCGAGGGAACCCAACGTTTTCGACAGCGTGCCCACCCGTACGACATGTTGAGGTGTCGAGCTCGTGAGGTCGGGGCCGAACACGGCGTGGGCTTCGTCCAAAATAAGTAACGCGCCGGCATCGGCCGTGATAGCGATCAGAGGCTCAAGATCGGCCGCGTCACCGTCCATGGAAAACACGCTGTCGGTCACCACGATGCAGCGCCCCGACACCTCACTCAGCAACGCGGCAAGGTGGTCCAGATCGTTGTGGAGGTAGACCCTCAACGGCGCCTTGCTGAGGCGGCATCCATCGATGATCGAGGCGTGGTTGAGTTCGTCACTCAAGATGGTGACGTCGGGCCCCGCCAACGTGCTGAGCACACCCAAATTGGCCGCGAACCCGGTCGGGAAAACTACCGCTCGTTCGCAGTGTTTCCAGCCGGCCAACGCCGCTTCAAGTTCGTGATGAACGGGGCGAGAACCAACCACGAGTCGCGACGCGCCCGAGCCGGTGCCCCACCGGTCAAGGGCATCATGGGCAGCGGCAATAACTGCGGGATGTTGTGAGAGCCCGAGATAATCGTTGGACGCGAAGCTGACGACCGTGCGTCCGTCAACACGGCCGTGTGGCCCTTGAGCATCGAAAGCTCGGGGTTGACGCCATTGCCCGGCGGCGTGGATGGCGGTGATTTGATGGGCGGTCCACGTCGCCCAATCAAGCGCTCCCGTGGTCACTGGCAGGCCTCGTTGATGGCCGAAACCAGAGTGTCGGTAATCAGGTCGATTTCGTCGGCGGTGCTCGTAAGATGCGGTACCAGAATGATGTTGTCGCCGAGTGACCGAGCCAATACTCCACGGCGGGTCATGGCCGCCGCGGTGCGTCGTGCCCACAAGGGGTCCGATTCGGGAGCGTCAATTTCCACGGCGCACATGAGGCCGATGAGGCGCATCTCGCGTACTTGGGGAAGAGGTGTTATGTCGGCGGTCATCCGCTGGCCGAGTTGCGTCGAGCGGACGGTCACGTTGTCGAGCACATGCCACTCTTTGAACAATTCCAAGTGGCGCAGTGCCACGGCAGCGGCGAGTGCATTGCCACTGTAGGAGTGGCCATGGTAGAAGGTCTTCTCGCTGAGGTCTGGGCCCAAGAACGCGTCGTACACCCGTTGAGATACAGCAGTTGCGCTCATGGGTAAGTACCCGCCGGTGATGCCTTTGCCGAGGCACATGATGTCGGGAGTAAGGCCGCATTGCTCCGATGCAAACAGTGTGCCGGTGCGGCCAAAGCCGGTTGCGACTTCGTCGCAAATCAACAACACACCGTTGTCGCTACACGCTTTTTGGATCGCGGCAAATGATTTGGCCGGTGCACTCAAAACGCCGGCCGCGCCCTGCACGAGTGGCTCGACGACTACCGCAGCCAGGGCGTCTCGATGTTCAGCGATCAGCGCTGCCGCAACCGTCATGCAGTCGGGATCATTGAAGCCAGGTGCGCGAATCACGGAAAACCGCAGCGGGTCGAAAATGTCGGTGCCGAACCCGCCATCGCCGAGAGACAGCGATCCCACCGAGTCGCCGTGGTAGGCCCCGCCAAATGCCAGGTATTTCGTACGGCCTTGAACGCCGGAATTAGTCCAAAACTGAAACGCGATTTTGAGTGCTTGCTCAACCGCCGCGGCGCCGTCGGAAGCGAAGACGAAATGAGGTTGGTCGACCGGCACGACCCGAGCCAACGCCTCTGCGAATTCGATCACGATCCGGTTGCCGTTGCCGAGCATCGTGGTGTGGGCTACTCGGTCAAGTTGATCGCGGATTGCTTGGTCGAGTTCTGGCACGTGATGGCCGAGCGTAGTGACCCACAGTGATGAGATGGCGTCGAGATATTTGTTGCCGGCGGTGTCGAACAGATAGTGGCCATCGCCGCGTTCGACGATGAGCGGCTCGTTGTCGGCATAGCAACTCATTTGGGTGAATCCGTGCCACACCACAGCGGCATCTCGATCAATCCAATTCACGCGAGGCTCCTCGCCGGCAGTTGTTGAATGGCGGCGGCGAAATCTTGCCATAGGAAAGTCGTGTGCCCGGCACACGGCGGATGTCGACAGACGGACACGGTGCACCGACGCCCGAAGTCGACACCGTTCAATATCAAGCAGTACCGGTTCATCCAGCGGGTAACCACGGCGTGAACCCTGCGGTCGTAGCCAAAAGGCCCGCTGCCCGATTAACCTAACAATGTTGCAATACGGTGACGGCATGTCTGAATGTTTGACCGAATCGTCGCCAAAGTGCTTGACTGGGCGAAATGTTCCGGGGGGAAATCCGTCTCCTCGGCGCTCGCCGCTGCCAGTTGGCCGGTGATACCAGGAGGTTCCTCTTGAAGAGTAAAGCGACCAAAATCGCGGCTTCGGTCATGTTGTTGGGGCTCGTAGCCGCTAGCTGCACATCCAAGTCAACGACTGCATCTACGACTAGCACGAGTGCTGGAGCCACCACCACCGTGGCCGGTGCCACTACAACCGCCACTGCTGCCACTACGACCGTGGCAGCAGGACCCAGCCCAGAGCTTCAATGGGCCCTGGACTACCTGGGCGTCAAGGCCGCGGCAGCACCTGCCGGCGAGCCGATCACCATTGGGTATGTGAACGACGAAAAACTCTTCCCCGAGGCAACTATTGGTGCCAATGCTGCGGTCGCATACATCAACGCCGAGCTCGGCGGTATCGCCGGTCACGAACTCAAGCTCGATTCGTGTGACGAAAGCGTCGAAGAAGACGGCTTGAAGTGTGGCCAACAACTGGCCAACAACGACAAGATTAAATTGGTGATCACCGGTGCCATCGTCGCTGGCAACCAGACGTTGTACGACACTCTCAAGGGAGCCAACAAGACGGTTTTCGAAGGCAATCCTCTCAACGCCGCTGACTTGCTGAACGCTTCGGCCTACACCTTTAACCCCGGCTCGGCTGGCGTGGTGCAGGGTATGGCGATATTCGTCAAGCAACAGTTCCCCAACGCCAAGAAGGTCGCTGTCGTCAACACTGACAACTCTGGTGGTCAATTTGCCGTGACGCTGGTGAAGGGCGTCTTTGACAAGATTGGGGTGGAAGTTTCCGCCGTCCCTGTCAAGGACACCGACGGAGCGACCCAGATTGCCGCGGCTATGAGCGCCTCGGGTGCCGACAAGGCAGACGTGTTTATTCCGCTAGTCGGCATAGCAGGATGTATTGCTTCGTACGACGCCATCAAGAGCCTCGGCATCAAGCCAGTAGTAGTGACGTCTGGCTTGTGTTTCGGTACGCCGATGTCGGATCACTTGAAGCAATCTGGGGTCGCTGGCATCGTGCCTGACAGCTGGTACTACGGCGGCTATGGCTATAGCTATTTCGTGCCGGACGCAAAATCGGGTATGAACACGTACCTTCAAGCAGTCCAGAAGTACGGCAAGGCTGCCGACGGCAAGACGCTTGAGTACACCGGTTTTGCTGGCCCGACATTTGGCACCATCATGACCGCGGTCAAGTTCGCCAACGCACTCGGCGATGGCAAAGTCGATGGCCCCGGGTTTGTGGCTCAAGCTCAAGCTTTCACTGGTCCTCAAATGATTGTTGTCGGCCCAATGGCGTGCGGTAAGCAACCGATCTTCAAGCCAGTGTGCGGAATCCAGATGGGTATTCAGCAGTACAAAGATGGCAAGTGGATTTCGATAGCCGATGGTGCCAACGGCAAGCCGATTGACCCCAGCGCTCCGTGAGCACGTCTGCCTGAATAACCCCGAACATGGGGTGATGAGGTTGAAGTATCGAGGGAGGTGCCCAAGGCACCTCCCTCGATTTCGTAGTGTGGTAAAACGCTGGAACAAGGGGGGCTATGAAAGCCGAAGATCGTTGGGTAGTGCCGGCAGGCTTAGGTGTCTTTGGCGTCGTTTTGCTCGTCGCCGGTTATTTTTATGACTCCAAACTCATAACGCAATTGGCGTTGGGAATCGGCACCGGGGCATTTATTGCCGCCATCGCCGTTGGCGTGGTGCTGACATATCGAGGATCCGGCGTGGTCAACTTCTCCACCGGAGCGGTGGCGATGTACGTGGCGTACACCTACAACGGTTTGCGCAGTGAAGGTCGGTTGTATCTGCCGCCGTTGCCTAACCCGCTGTCGATAGTCGAGGGGATTGTCAACAAATTTGGCGATTGGTTTGGGTCGTCGAGTCGACTGGACCTACCCAATATTCCCGCCCGCATCACATTTGGCGGAAATTTCACGTTTATCTCGGCCGTGGTCATCGCGTTGATTTGGGCCGGCCTCATCGGCTTCCTCCTCCACGTTCTCGTGTTTCGCCCGTTGCGAAATGCTCCGCCGTTGGCCAAAGTGGTGGCGTCGGTGGGTCTGTTCGTGTATTTCCAGTCCATCGTGTTGATTCGTTGGGGATCCTCCGCCGTGAGCGTCAAAGAGATTCTTCCGAGCGATCCCATCAAATTTACAAAAGATATTCATATTCCACAAAACCAAATCTATGTCTCGCTCATCGTGATTGTGTTGGCCGCCATTTTGTGGGCCGTATTCCACTACACGCGATTTGGCTTGGCCACCCGAGCCGCGGCAGAAAACGAGAAGGGCGCCGTGGTGCTCGGCTTCTCGCCTGAGTTCTTGGCGGGAATCAACTGGGTGGTATCGACCATGATCGTGTCACTGCTGGCAATATTGGTCGCCCCATCGTTGCAACTTGACCCATTCCGTATCGCACTTCTGATCGTTCCCGCCCTTGGTGCTGCGCTGCTGGGCAACTTCACGTCCTTCGGGCTCACAGTTGCCGCGGGGTTCGGCACTGGGATGCTGCAATCGCTGGTCAGCTATCTCGGCACAAAAAAGTGGTTTCCATCTTCGACGTTGCCTCCGGCGGGAGTGGGAGCGGCGTTGCCATTTGTGATTGTGATTATTGCGTTGTTTGCCAAGGGGAAGTCGCTGCCGACTCGAGGTTCTATAGGTGGCGGTCGATTGCCTTTTGCCCCATCGCCCAGGCGGATCGGGTTGCAGCTTTCCCTTTTCTCGACCTTCTTTGTGGCGCTCTTTCTGTGGAGCAGTTTCGCGTGGCGTCAAGCGGGTATCAACAGTTTGGTAGTTATGGCGATTTGCCTGTCGCTCGTTGTCGTTACTGGTTTCGTGGGGCAGATCTCGCTGGCTCACATGACGTTGGCCGGCGTAGCCGGGTTTGCATTGTCGAAATTCGCCACAGAACAGCACGTACCATTTCCGATCGGCCCAATTCTGGGAGCCGTCGTGGCGACGCTCTTCGGGTTGCTGGTCGCCATACCTGCCCTACGCGTGCGTGGCGTGAACCTGGCCATTGTCACGTTCGCGGCGGCTGTGGCGCTTGAGGAGTTGCTGTTTCGGTCGCCGCGATTGACCAACAAGACGCAAGCCGTTGCCGTGTCAGCTCCGTCGATCAACGGCACAGCGTTTGGTCCACGAAACAGTTCGCTGGCGCTGTTTGGCT
>JAYWAI010000170.1:0-2118 GCA_043782545.1 Acidimicrobiia bacterium | reverse complement strand
GGCTCACGACTTGGGCGAGCAGGAGGCCGATGACCACGGCCCCGAAGCACCGCCACCCAGCGTATGACAGGCCTTTGGTCACACCGTCGGCCAAAATGTGCGTGTCGTTCTTGACGTACACGAGCGAGACGATCAGTGTGCCGATAACGGTGAGTATGCCGGCCACGAGAAAGCCGCGGTTGATGGGCTTGAGCGCATCGGTCTCGCCCTCTTTGGCCTTCACGGCGAATACGCCAGCGATCGACGCCAACACGCCAATGGCACGGGCGGCGAGGGGGAAGATCAGGCCGAGCGCGGGGTTGGCACCGATCGATTTGAATGCCGCAACGCCCAAGATGATTGACGCCACAAGCGTGACTTCGTATGACTCGAACAAGTCGGCGGCCATGCCGGCGCAGTCGCCCACGTTGTCGCCCACGTTGTCGGCAATAGTGGCCGGGTTGCGGGGGTCGTCTTCAGGAATTCCGGCTTCGACTTTGCCGACCAGGTCGGCGCCCACGTCGGCGGCCTTGGTAAAGATGCCGCCGCCTACTCGGAGGAAAAGAGCCAGCAGCGATCCGCCGAAACCGAAACCAACGAGAATCGTCGACGAAGTGTTCTGGAAGATCATGATGATGATGGTTGCGCCGATAAGACCAAGCCCCACGGTGAACATACCCGCCACGCCGCCGGTACGGAAAGCAACCTTGAGGGCTTGAGCCATTGATCCCTCTTTGGCGGCCGCAGCAGTGCGCACGTTGCCTTGGGTGGCCAGCGTCATGCCGATGTAGCCAGTCAGGCCCGACATCACGCACCCGGCTACGAAGGCCAACATGCGGAAGAGCCCCGAAGCCCCGAACGACAAGGCCGTGGCAACAACGCCGTTGTCATCGGCTGGTTTGACAACCTTTACGGAGGTGAAGAACACCACTACCGCCAGTGGGATCAAGATCACGACGATTGTTTTGAACTGTCGTTTCAGATAAGCGAGTGCACCCTCTTGGATCGCTTTGGCGATCTCGATCATTTTTGGTGTGCCCTGATCAAAGGCCAACACGTTTTTCATGAGGCCAAAGCCAACGGCAATGGCAATCAAGGCGGTGATAGCGGAGCCGATCAATACGACCCACTCTCCGCCCTTCAGGGTGAATACCTGGTAGCCGCCTTCGGCTGCAAGCAAATTGTGCACGGGTTCTCCGGTTGGTGTTAGCGGGCGCGCGGGCGCGACCGATGGGGGCTCAGAAAAGCTAGCGGAGCTTAAGAGGCGCGGGCCGAAAATGCGAAACCGGAGCGGACTCTCGAAATTGAGACCAAGTAATTCTTATTTCGTCGGTTCACCTGCCGATCTAGGACGTGTTCGTCTTTCCAAGGAGACATTAATGAAGAGTGGTTCATACGCGCTGCGAGATCGTCTCGCCGTCGGTGGAGCGTTGGTGTTTGGCGCAGCATGGTTGGCCTGGCGAATAGCGTTCTCTTTGTCTGGCATCTCTGGCTGGCTGTCCTGGCCGCTCGTGGCGGTGGAGGGCTATGCCTTGTTGCGGTTGGCGCTAATGGCACTGAAGTCATCATCGCACGACGGTCGAAGCGCCCAGGCTGGCGACGTGAGCGTCGATATTGGTGTGATCGTGGCTGGTCATGAAGCTGCTGTGGTGCGGGCGGCGGTCATTGGTGCCACCGCCGTTAAGAACTCCGCAGGGACCGCACTGGCTGCGCCGGACCGGGCTGAGTATCGGGCTATCGCAGAGGAATTCGGTGCGCGTTTCGTGCCGACGACGGGTACGTGGGAGTCCGGTGTCAATGAGTTGGTGGCGTCGAGTACGTCTGGGGCGATTGCTCTGCTGTCGGCTCAGACTGCGGCGCTGAGTGACCTCGTGTCGATCGCGCGCGCCGAGCTTGGAAACGGCGTTGGGTATGTGCAGTCGCAGATGTTGCTGCCAAGTGAGCGCACGCCGCTGCAGAGCGTTCAGAACGATGTCTACGGCCCGAACGCCAGCGCTTCAGGTGTGGCGCCCTGGTTGGGAAACGGCTCGATCATTCGTGTTGAAGCATTCTCCGACGTAGTTGTGTCACCCAAAGGTGCATTCGCCACCACCATCGAATTGCAAGGAAAAGATTGGGCGGGCGCCTGGAGCGTCACGC
>JAYWAI010000169.1:0-14940 GCA_043782545.1 Acidimicrobiia bacterium | reverse complement strand
TGACCAACAACGCCAAAGAGCTTCGCCATCTATGGTTTCCAATGGCGCCATGGGACGACATGTTTCATGTGATCATCGACTCATCGGTGGTTGGGATGCGCAAGCCCAGCGCGCCGATTTACCAGCACACGCTTGCCGCGTTGGGTGACGTTGCCCCGGCGCGAGCCATCTTCGTGGACGATCTGCCCGGCAACATTCGCGGTGCCCAAGTCGTTGGCCTCACTGGCGTGCACGTGACCGACGACTACCACGCCGCTATCGCCGAAATCCGCGCCCTCACCGGCCTGTAACCGCTGCTATTTGCGGCCCTCCACCCGACCTACTTGCAGCCGGCGTGGGGGGAGAGTTGGCGTACTGACTCACGGAAGTCGACGCCGGGGAATGGCAAGATCGCCAGCGACGACGTGGTGACACCGTTGTCGAAATAGGCGTCGATTTTCTGTCGGCATTCTTCGTAGGTTCCGTGCACGATGATGTCGTCGACGACCTGATCGGGAATGGCCGCCAACGCCGCTTTGCGGTCGCCTGCCTGCCACGCCGCCCACATATCACCCAAGGCATCGCCACGGCCCAACCACCGATGAAAATCGGCGTACACGGGCACGTTGAGGTACGCGGCGATAGCAAATTTTCCGGCCGCCAAAACTGCGTCACGATCAGTCGATGGTGCACAAAAAATGCGCGCGGTAATCTCTCGTTCAACACCAGCCGGCGCGGCCCCTTGCACCTCGGCGACGACCTTCTTCACATCCGTAGCGCTGAGCCAATTGATAATCGCGCCATCGGCTTCACGGCCGGCGAGTCGCAACATGCCGGGGCGCAACGCGGCCACCAGAATATCGACCGGCTGCTCAACTTTGACGCCCAACTTGAACCCGTTGACCGCAAACGTGTCGTAGGTTTCGGTGACCTTTTCGTTGGTGAGCGCCGCCCGTAAAAACCGCACTGTGTCACGCACTCGCTTGTACGGCTCCACAAACGGAATGCCGTTCCATCGCTCAATAATCACGTTGCTGGATGACCCGATGCCAATGGCGAAACGCCCAGGCGCAGCCGACGCAAGCGCTCCAACGCTTTGCGCCAAACACGCCGGGCCACGTGTATAGGCCGGAATGATGGCGGTGCCCAGACGCAACGAGGGCGTCCACACAGAGGCCAGCGTGAGCGGAGTGAAACCGTCGGCGCCATCGCTTTCGGCCGACCACACGTCGGAGTAGCCAAGGTCAACCAGTTCCTCGAAATACGGCCGTTGCGCGTGCAGTGGCCCACCGAAGGGCACGGTCATTCCGTTGCGACGAATCATGATTCTTGCTCCTGAGTTTTACGAGATTTGAGTTTGGGAAAGTCGCGCCATTCGCGCACAATGGTCGACTGGCTCGCCGTGGCCAGAAGCGTGCCGTCTTGCGTCCAAATGTGCACCAGGCCGTGGGCGAAACCGTTGGCGATGGCGTGCAAGCGCACGTCGAGCAGCACCCACTCGGTGGGGACAATTTTCACGATGCGAATGGTGTTGTCGAGCGAGTTGCCACCGGCATGAATACCCAGCGCCTGGTGAATGCCAGACGGCACCCAGTCGCCCAAAATGCCCAACGCCGCGCCCGACATTTCGATGTCGTCCACGAAGCGCACCCACATGGCGTGACGACCCGGGCCACGCGTTCCATCGAGCTGGTCGATCGTGCGGCCCATCGCAATGCGTTGATCAAAGAGATCGTTGACCGAGGGGCCGTACTCGATGCGGAATTGACGCTCAGGGCAAACTTGCGGATCGGGCACCACAGGGCATTCGGCGAACTGACCTTCGTGGGGAAAGTTACGCGATCCGAGTGCGGCGTTGACGGTAAAAATTTCGCGATCGTCCACTTTGGCCACGGCGCGGGCTTGAGTGGTGTTGCGACCTTGGTTGGCCAGCGTCACATCGATGTGCACCACTGACCCCGCCTTGGCGTACGACAGGAATTGCGCCGCCGCCCACACGCATGGACGGCCAGACGCCGCCTCAAGCGCTTCGACGGCTGCCCCCAACCCACAGCCACCAAACAAGAAATTGCCGCCGGTGATCGTGCGAGGCCCGACCGGCAGCCGCCAGCGAAACATTGAATCCATTGGCTCTAGGCCAAGCGCGGTACGTACATCCATCGGGCTGCACTTTACGTGGCCCGAGTCGCAACCTACGTAGCCAGCCCGTCGATAGTCAGCAACAGCGCTCGCAACGCGGCGGCGATTTCGATTCTGCTCGCACCCGACATTGCGTTGGTTATCGCCACTTCCTGCGCGTTGACCTCTTGCAACAATTTGATGGCCGCTCGTTTGCCGTTGGCGGTGAGCTTCACCAACACAAATCGTTTGTCATCGGGCAGTGGTTTGCGGGCCACAAAACCGCGCTCCTCGAGCGCCGTGACAGTCGCCGTCAAGACGCCCTTTGACAGGAACGTCAATTCAGCCAATTCACGGGTGTCGAGATCGCCCCACAACCACAGTTGATACAACACGTTGTAGCCGGGATAGTTGACGTCGACGCGTGCCAAAGCCGTACGTTCGAGATGACTCCGAAATGCGTCCGTGACCCGAGCAGCGTTGGCCATGACGGCGACGGCCGAAAAATCCAACGGCAACTCCGCGACGCGGGTACGTACCTCGTGTTCTACTGCAAGCTCGCCCGCCCGGCGTCTCACCGTTGCCATAAGACGCCGAACGCTAGTAGGTATTGCATTCGCACGCTTGCGTCGCGCTCACCTTCTCGTTCAGCGCGGCGTAGCAGCAACGAAACTGTTGATGTACGCAACAAGCGCATCAGGTTGATCTTCTTGCACGAAATGCGAGGCGTCAACAATCGTTGTGTGAACAACGCCCTGGGTGCCGGGGATCCGTCGTTGAAATGCCTTGTCGCTTCCTGCAGTAATTGGGTCGCCGTCAGCGAATGCGCACCCGAAGGGCTTTGTAAATTGCGACAGTGTTTCCCACGCCAATTTGTTCGCCGCCGCAGCTGGGTCTTCTGCGCTCGTTGGCACCAACGACGGCATCACGCGAGGACCCGCTTTGTAAGACTCGTCGGGGAATGGAGCGTCGTACGCGGCAAGTACATCGTTACTCAGCGGGCGACTTTTACAGCCACCCTGCACGATGTTGGCCACGGGAAATGTTGGCGTATTGGCAGCGAAATTTTGCCACGCCAGAAACGCTTCCGACGGCTTGCCATCGCCATCGGGCAGGAATGTGTTGCTCGCTACAACGCGGTCGAATCGGTCTGGGTGCGCAGCGACTAGACGCAATCCAATCAAGCCGCCCCAGTCTTGACAAAACAGTGTGATGTTGTGGAGGTCGTTGGCCACCAACCAGCCCGACATCCACTCCACCATTTGATTGAACGAGTAGTCGCTTTGCTGTGTTGGCTTGTCGCTACGCCCAAAGCCCACCAGATCGGGCACGATCACCCGGTAGCCCGCGGCTGCGAGGCCAGGGATCATGTTGCGATACAAGTATCCCCATGTCGGCTCACCGTGCATCAATACGACAAGTTCGCCCTGCGCCTGGCCCTCGTCGACGTGATGGATTCGCAGATCACCAACTTGCGTGTACACGGGCGCAAAAGGCCACCCAACAAGGTCCTCGAAACAAGCATCGGGTGTGCGAAGGTTCTCCATTCGTCGAGACTATTACACCCTCTCGCCATACTGACTACATGAACAGCGACGCACAACACTCGATCGAAATCAGCGACCCCGCAATGGCTGACGCGCCAGCACACATCGAGCAACTCCGCATGGTCGCCACCGAAGTCATCAGCGTGCATTCGTGGAAACTCGACCGGGCCGATATCGAGCGCGGCTTGCGCGGTGTGGCCCAGGCACGCGCCACGCTCGCAGTCGTCAGAGAGCGATTGGCAGAAATCGCCCCCGATCGATTGGCAGCGTAAGGTACGGCAATGACTTCAAACGTGGTGATTATCGACGCTGTTCGCAGCCCCATCGGCCGCCGTAATGGCGGCCTAGCCAACATCCATCCGGCCGCCTTGTTGGGCGAAGTGTTCAAAGGGCTCATCGAGCGCACCGGCATCGACCCAGCAGAAGTCGGGCAAATCGTGGGCGGCTGCGTTTCTCAAGTTGGCGAGCAAAGTTTCAACATTTCACGCACCTCATGGCTCGCCGCCGGCTTGCCACAATCAACCGCGGCGACCACAGTCGATACACAATGTGGCTCAAGTCAGCAGGCGATCAGCTTGGCGACCGCTCTGGTGTCGGCAGGCGTTGTCGACGTAGCCATTGCTTGTGGCGTAGAGGTAATGAGCCGAGTCACCATTGGCTCCAACTCCAAAAAAGAGCTCGGCCTCGGCGTGCCAATCCCGAAGACATATTTCGCTCAGTACGAAATGACGAGCCAGTTTGAAGGCGCTGAGCGAATTGCCGACAAGTGGGAAATCACTCGTGCCGACACCGACGCTTTCGCACTTCGTTCGCAAACTCTGGCTGCACAAGCCTGGGCGCAGGATCGCTTTGCCGGCCAAATCATCGAAATCGACGTGCCCAATTTGAGGGAAGATGGCAAGCCTGATGGCACCACTCACCGCGTCACGCGTGATGAGGGCTTGCGCGAAACCACCCTCGAAGGTCTCAGTAATCTCAAGCCGGTCGCCCGAGCCAACGGAGTCCACACCGCTGGCTCGTCCTCGCAAATTTCCGATGGCGCTACGGCGATGTTGATCATGACCGAAGAAAAGGCTGCCGCTCTCGGGCTCAAGCCAAAGGCTCGCATCGTGGACACGTGCAACGTGGGCGTCGATCCAGTACTGATGCTGACTGGCCCGATCGACGCCACGCGACGGTTGCTCGCTCGCAACAATTTGTCCATGGCCGACATCGATGTCGCTGAAGTCAACGAGGCATTCGCTTCAGTCGTGTTGGCATGGCAAAAAGAGCTCGATGTGAATCCCGAGATTGTCAACTCCAATGGCGGGGCCATTGCGCTGGGCCACCCGCTTGGCGCCACTGGGGTCTTTCTGCTCACAAAAGCACTGTATGAATTGGAACGGTCACAAGGCCGGTATGGGCTCGTCAGTATGTGTTGCGGCGGTGGTCTGGGCACCGGCACCTTGATCGAACGGATGTAACGCCCAACGGCTGATCAGCGCTCTAGTGGCCTCTAGGTCGACATGGCGCCACGGCTTGGAGCGGCACGCGTTCCACCCGATCTCAGCCGAATATCAGCGCCTTCGCGTCGCTCGAAACTCACTTTCGACCAGAAAGGCATAGTCGATGAAATCTCGCTTACTAGCGGTTGTCTGCAGCGCGCTTGCGATCTTGTCGGGTTGCGGGCTGTCGAGTTCGGCTTCTCCAAACGTCGCGTCTACTTCACCAGTTTCAAACCCAGGCGCGTCCACAACCGCTCATCTCTCGACCCAATCCGACTCGTCCAAGCCACTAGCGGCCGACCAAGGCACCGTGTCAAAAGTTGTCGACGGCGACACCATTCACGTCAAGATCGGCAGCACAGTCGAAACAATTCGGCTCATTGGCATCAACACACCCGAGACGGTCGATCCCCGCAAACCCGTGCAGTGTTTCGGTGCCGAGGCCAAAGCTCGAATGAAGGAATTACTTCCTGTGGGCACCACCGTGCGCCTCGAACGCGACGCAGAAGCTCGAGACAAATACGGCCGACTTTTGGCCTACATCTACCGCGTTTCCGACGACGTATTTATCAACATCACCATGGCCCGCGAGGGTTTCGCCGATGTCATGACGATCGCCCCAAACGTGGCTCACGCCGACGAGTTCGTCGACGCGGTGCGCCAAGCTCGCGATACGGGCACAGGATTGTGGTCCCGATGCGAGTCATTTGGGGCTACGGTTACCACGTGAGCGAACTCGCCGAACGCCTTGGCTATGACACCGAGGCCCGCCTTCTCATCATTACCTGCCCCAACCTAGGTGCGAGCAACGCCGACAACTTGGGCGTCTATGACAGCCTACGCAAAGGTTCGGCGACCAGCGCTGGCGTAATGGTGCCGTGCCCATGGTCACGACACGCCGCCGCCGAATATCACGGAGAAGACGTCGGCGTCAACCTCACGCTCAACGCCGAATTCTCGGTGTATCGCTGGGGGCCGATCACCCACGCTCCGAGCTTGGTCGATGGCTCTGGCGGATTTCCGCAAACAGTCGACGACCTGTGGGAGCACGCCGATCTTGATGAAACTCGAAAGGAATGCCGGGCCCAACTTGAGCGAGCAATTTTGTGGGGCTTCGACGTCAGCCACCTCGGAAGCCACCTTTCCACGTTGCATATGCGTCCCGAATTCTTCGACGTCGAACTCGACTTAGCCGTGGACTACCAGCTCCCGCTCCGCCTGCCCAACGCCAGCGAAGAGGCTCGAATCGGCTTTCCGCTGCGTTCGATCGCCATCGATGAAGGCATCGTTGTCGTTGATCACCAACTCGTCACGCGTGACCGGCCGACGCGATCGACCATTGAGCAATTCGTCGCCGACCTCCCCGCCGGCGTCACCGAGATCACCGTATATCCCGGAATTGACACACCGGAGTTACGAGCACTCGATCCCAACTGGGCAGAATGCGTCGATGCCCACGCCATGTTGACGTCCTCGGAATTCGAAGCCGAACTGCGCCACCGTGATGTGCATCTCGTCGGATATCGGGCGCTGCGGGTCTTGCAGCGCCAGAACACCGCTAGCTGAGCAGCTCTGTCGGCCGGTTGGCTGGCCCGCAAAGTCGCCCATGCAATGTCACTCGCTAGGGCGTCGCTACCCGTTCAAATAAGTCTGCCTCAAAAGTGTTTGGTGGTAACGGGTCGACGTGACTCGCTGCCAATACCCAGTCTTCCCACGGATACGCTGACATCGTGGCGTCATCGGGAAGCCCAAACCACCACGGCTCGTTGGGGTCGACCTGGGTGGCATGAGCAAGAAGCGCCGCCCGACGAGCGGAAAAATGCGAAGTAATATCAATTTTTGTGGTGATGCGCTCGTCATGACCTGGCCGATCCAGCCACGTTTGATCGTATGGGGATGTCAGCCCGATCTCGGCGAACTTGTTGTGTATCGCCATCAAGCGAGCCTTTGACCACACCGTGTAATACAGCTTGGCGGGCTGCCACGGCTCACCTGCTTCCGGGTACCACGCCGGGGCGCCCGCACGTTCAAAAGCTGGGCCGGAAATTTCGTACACCTTGACATGGTCAGGGTGAGGGTACCCCCGTTGGTCGTCGCCGTAGGTCAAGATCACCTGAGGTTTGGTACGACGAATTATGGCCACAAGTCGCCCCACTGCCTCATCGAGTGGGGCCTGATGAAAGCTCTCCGGATTGTCGTTTGCTGGCGAATCCTTCATACCAGAATCGCGGTACCCCAACATCTCCACATCGTCAAAACCAATCGCCTCGCACGATGCCTTGAGTTCGTTAGCCCGCACGTCGGCGAGGTTCGCCCTGATCCACTCGTCGTCCTTCAATGCCGGATTCTGAATATCGCCTTCGGCCCCGTCGGTACAACACACCAACGTGGTCCGCACGCCTCGAGAGTGATACAGCGCCACGGTCGGCGCCCCTTTGGAAGCTTCATCGTCAGGATGGGCATGAACGGTCATCAGGCTCAGGGGCCCAACACTAGGTTTCGGCGGGGTGCTCACACGCCAACGGTAGCAACGCGTAGCCTGACAACGTGACGTCAACCCGCCCGAGTTTTTCTTGTCCTGTGCCACGTCGCGTTGCGGTCGCGTTTGTTGCCGTATTCGCACTCGGCACAACGCTTGCTGCGTGCGGAACCAAAGGGACCGAGCTACGGCCGTTCGATCCAAAAAAGACGACCTCTTCGACGACACCCACATCGTCCACGACCAAACCAGAATCAATCGGCCCGGTCAGCACGACATCTGCTCAAGCAGCACATTTCGCTCTCACGGCACCATTTACCAATGGCGCCGCAATCGACAATCACTATACGTGCCTAGGCGATTCAGCCCTGCCAGGGTTGAGTTGGGGCAAGCCCCCTATCGGCACCGCCGAGCTGGCCATTGTGATCACAGATTCGTCAAACAACGACTTCATTAATTGGGTTATCACCGGAATTCCGCCGAGCATCACCGGCTTCCCTGATGACCTGCCCCCGGCGGGGAGCCATCAGGCCCTCAACGACACCACCAAATCCGGTTACCTCCCAGCGTGCCCACGGGCCGGCAAAACCGATACCTACACGATCACGCTCTATGCGCTGTCGGGCCCGAGCGGCGTCCAAGACAACGCCACCGGTCATGTGGCCGTGGGACTCATCAAAGCTCAAGCCCAAGCTCAAGCCACCTTGACATTTACCGCCACGACGAAGTAGCTGGCGAAAGAGCTATGGGCGCGTTCTTCGTCATCATCGTCATCGCCGCGGTCGTCGGCGGTTTTGTCATATCGAAGAACATGGCCGCCAAAAAACTGGCGCTACTTGAGTCAACTGCGCAAGCTGCCGGCCTCCAATTCAGCGATTCCGACGACAACCAATACGACGCCCTAGGGCTATCGCTATTCACCAAGGGCGACAAACGATCCTGGAATCACGCCATGTGGATGCCCGCAAATCCCACTGGAGCGCGAGTATTCGAATATGAGTACACCACGTACTCGACCGACTCGAAAGGCAACCGCACGTCGAGCACGACGCATCACACCGTGACGTTGTTTGACGTCAACGCCAACTGCGCAAACCTCACCATCGGGCCTGAAAACATCGCCACCCGTTTCGCCGATCACGTCGGCATGCGCGATATCGAGTTCGAGTCAGAGGAGTTCAACCGCGCCTTCAATGTCAAGTGCCCCGATCGGCAATTCGCCAGTGCATTGTGCGACGCCCAGATGATGCAATGGTTAATGGATCACGGCCGCCCGATTCATTTCGAACTTCACGGAGGTTTCGGTGTTGCCTATACCGGGCGGCTCAAACCCGGCGAGTTGCCCGGCTTACTGACTCTCGGACAACAGTTTCGAGCAGCTATCCCCACCGTTGTCACGAGCCTATTTCCCCGATCGGCTCAACAGTCATGATCATCGGTATCGTCGTAGCGGTCGTCTTACTACTTGCCTTGCCAGCAATTTCGTACAACCGTTTTGTGCAACAACGTGCTCTCGTTGCCAATTCGTGGGCCAACATCGACACGGAATTGAAGCGCCGCCATGACCTCATCCCCAACTTGGTCGAGACCGTCAGAGGCTATGCCGCCCACGAAAACGCCGTGTTCGAGGCGGTGACCGCCGCTCGAAACGCAGCTACTCAGGCACCGGCAACCGCCGCTGGTCGCGCCAGCACCGAACCAGCGGTGCAACGGTGTCTCGGAAGCCTGTTCGCCGTCGCCGAGGCGTATCCCGACCTCAAAGCAAACGCCAACTTTGTAGCGCTCCAAAACGAGCTGACCAACACAGAAGACCGCCTCGCGGCCGCCCGACGTTTCTACAACGGCAACGTGCGTGATCTGAACCGTCGAGTGCAATCGGTTCCCAGCAACTTCATTGCCAACCGCGGCCACTTCACGGCCGCTGACTATTTTCAAATCGACGCACCAGAACGCGAGACGCCCAGCGTCAAATAGCTCACAAGAGCCTCGACGCTGCCGATAGTGATCGGTGACTCGTCGGTCTTTTGCCTGGTACTTCAGCGTGATCGTGCTTGGCGCGGGCCTGATCATCCTCATGCTCAATGCTGGAAATGACAACATTTCGTCAATTGCCTATCTCTCGGCTGTGACCACGGCGGCTGCCGCGATCGTCCTCGGAGTCACGCTCAATCGTCCGCAGCGACCTACTGCTTGGGTGTTTGTCAGCGCCGGATTGGCGTTGTACCTCTTCTCCGACGGCACGTGGGAATTCATGGACAAGGTCCTACACCGACCAATTCAAGAGGGCTCAGCCGTCGACCTCACCTACCTCGCTGGCTACATTCCTATTGCGATCGGCCTCATGATGATGGCCAAGGCTCGCCGTCCGCAACGTGACCGATCCAGTCTCATCGACGCTCTCATTTTGGGATTCGCATCCGGTCTGGCCTCGTGGCAATTCGTGCTCATTCCGGCACAAAACAACGCCGGGGCCGGCCTTCTCAACACCATCTCGGCGTGCGGGTTTCCCGCCCTCGATATTGTGCTGCTGGCCTTCACGGCACGGTTGCTCTTTACCGGAGGTCGTCGAAGCATCGCCTTCTGGTCGCTGCTCGGCGGGTTTGGCCTGTTCTTTATTACCGACGTGATCTACGCGCTCGAATCCATCGACGGCTCGTATGTTGCCCACGGTCACCTCGACGCCGCCGTCTTGGTGGCCTATTTGCTGATCGGCACATCCGCTCTGCATCCATCCATGCGAACACTGACTCAACCCGCCGGAGGCGAAGAGGCTGTGTTGAACCGGTCTCGAGTACTGATGTTGGGACTCGCCCTCCTGGTCGCCCCCGCAATTGGAGCGACGCGTCAAATCAGCGATGGCGAAGCGAAAGGCTGGGTCGTTGTTGGTGTATCAATCATTTTGACGTCGCTTGTGCTGGGTCGAATGTTTGGCCTCGTGAGCTTGACGGAGCGCGCCCGCCAAACTGTTCGCGAGTCTGCGGAACGATTCGAAGGGCTCGTCCGTCACAATTCGGATCTCATGGTCGAAGTCGCGTTTGACGGGAGAGTAACGTTTCTGGCCGAGGCCGCGCATCGAATGCTACAACGACCGATCACCGATTTTCTTGGACGACCGGTTCAGGAAATGGTGCATCCTGACGACTACGACAACTGCATCGCGGCAGCTACGTCGCTACTACGAGACCAACACAGCGTGTTGCCCACCGAATTTCGCTTGCAACACGCGAACGGTTCCTGGCGCCAATTTGAGGGAAACGTGACCCTTATGCGCGGCGACAACGAACCGGTCTGCATTGTCATTAACGCCCATGACGCCACTGAACGCCGGAATTCTCTTTACATCATTAATCAACGTGCCGCACAACAGGCTTCCGTCGCAGCATTTGGCGAATTGGCGCTGTCGGGCCTTGAAATGGCGGCATTGGGCAAACAGGCAGTCGAACTTATTGCCTCAACCCTGCAAATTCCCATCTGCTTTTCAACCTTCCTCGACGCGTTGCCCGACCGCCGTGCAGACGGTTCGATTCGATACACCCATTTCGTTGGGCCCGGCGTGGGTATCGACGAGAGACTCACGTTTCAACACTTCGCTGGCCGCGATCGGGGCGAACTCATGGCACGCTGTCTTGGTAATAGAGACAACGTGTTTGATTCGAATATCTCCGTCGACAATCAACACTTGTTACCGACCTTCTTACGAGAAACGGGAGTAACCGGCCTGGCCGCGGTTCGCGCTGAGACTGGAAGCCTCATCGCCGTTCGCCGGGATGGGCAACAATTTACGGCCGATGATTTTAACTTTGTGCTCAGCATCATCAACGCCTTGGCACTCGCCAGCAAACGTCGCCAAGCGGAAAACGAGATCTTTCATCGCAGCGTGCACGACAGCTTGACTGGCCTGCCAAACCGGGCTCATTTTCTGGACCGCCTCAATTCGGAGTTAGAAGTTTCTCACCAAAACGACGATCGAGTCGGAGTCATGTTCCTAGACGTTGACCGGTTCAAACTGATCAACGATTCGCTAGGTCACGAGGCGGGCGACCAACTCCTGATCGAGTTCTCTCGACGGGTCCGCGGTTGCCTGCGCCCAAATGACTTGTTAGCTCGCCTGGCTGGCGACGAATTCACCGTAATGTGCCCCGGCATTCATCACATCGACGACGCAGTCGTAATTGGTCAACGTGTACTGGCCGTGCTCTCGGAACCTTTCCCACTCGACGGTACGTTCGTCACAGTAACAGTGTCAATTGGCATCACGATTTCTGACGGCCACAACAACAACTCCGACGAGTTTATTCGCGAAGCCGATATGGCGATGTACCAATCGAAACAACGCGGTCGCAATCGCATCGAAGTATTCAATGACCTTATGACCGCCGGGGCAAAGGTGCGCCTCGAGCTTGAAAACGACTTGCGTCGCGCCGTTGAACACAACGAGTTCGTGGTGTACTACCAGCCGATTATGCAACTAACGCCAACCCTGCGCCAGATCGGGGCAGAAGCCCTGGTGCGCTGGATCCACCCGATCCGAGGATTAGTGCCGCCGCTGGATTTCATTCCACTTGCCGAAGATATTGGACTCATCAACGACATCGGTCTTTTTGTTTTGCGCGACGCATGTCATCAGTTGGCCAGCTGGCCGCTTATCGACGGTACTTTCGCTCCACGCGTGTCGGTCAACTTGTCGGCTCGCCAACTCGCTAGCCCCCATTTCGCCGAACAGGTCGCCGAGGTCATCAAAGAGTCGGGTATCAACGCCAGTTCACTCGTGCTCGAAGTGACCGAGTCAATTCTGATGGATGACGTGCAGGGCGCCAGTACAGCGCTTGACGCGCTCCGACAACTCGGGTTGCAGATGGCCATCGACGACTTTGGGACGGGATACTCATCGCTCGCCGCCCTGAAAAAGCTTCCCGTCGACGTGTTAAAGATCGACAAGTCATTCGTGGATGGGTTAGGTACCAATCCTGACGATTCAGCCATTGTGCGTGCCATCATTGGTCTCGCGCAGGCCATGGGACTCACGGCTCTCGCTGAGGGTGTCGAAACCGCCGGTCAGTACGCCGAGCTCGTCAACCTGGGGTGCCGGGCCGCACAGGGCTACTACTTCGGTCGACCTGCACCCGTAAGCGAGTTGTGGAAACGGGCGACCTCGGGCGCATCCCCAGGCGTCAGTTCGGCGATCAGTGTGACACCCTCTCGCTAGAGTTTGCGGTATCGCCCCGTTCGTTGAGCGGCGCGAATCGGGCTTGAGTGCCCCTGAAACCATCTTCGTTTCGGAGGTCGCTATGCGGTCTGTTTCTGTTTCTCCCACGCCGTTGTCTGGCCCAATCTTGTCGGTTGGCTCCGCCGTGGCCGCCATGTTGATGTGCCGAACCGGTGGGCGCACCACCGAGCACGTGATGTTGATGTGCGATGCTTGGGCCCGGCCAATTTCAGCCGCCGTGTGCGACGCCGAGCACATGGCGTTAGTTCCCGAATTCGCTACCGCTCTCGAAATTTTGGCCGGATCAGATGTGCGCATGTTGGTGCTCGGCACCATGTTTTCCGAAGCCGAAAGATCGCCGATGCCGATCGATATTCACGAATGGCCTGAGCTCGTTCGCATGGCCGCCGTTGCCGGTGTTGACTTGGCCGATCGGCTTTTGGTGGGGTCGCAAATCGTGTATTCGCTGGCTGATGTCACGGGTATTCCGTGCGCGTGGCCGCCAAATGTGCCGGAGTCGCCGGGCCGCTAATGCCAGTTTCGGCTACTGCTGGCGGCCACTACAGGCAACAGTTCAAGCTTGTCCGCCAAGATGTTCACGACGCCGTCGACGTGTTCAAGCTTGCCGCGCACCAAAAGAGCGGGAGCGCCTCTGGCCACATCGCGATACCGCAACCAACATCCTTTGGAGCAGATCACGTTGATGAGCCCCGTCTCATCTTCCAGGTTGACAAACGTGGTGCCGCCCGCAGTGGCCGGGCGTTGGCGGTGGGTCACTACCCCACCCACTAACACCCGGTCGCCGCTGGTGACCTCGCGCAATTTTTCGGCGGTCACCACGCCAAGCTTGTCGAGTTCTTTGCGGATAAACACCGTGGGGTGCCCGTTGGCCGCCACCCCAGTGGCCCATAGGTCGGCCACGGCTTGCTCTGGCGCAGTCATGAGCGGTAACTGAGGCGCGTGCATACCGGTCGCAATACCGGCGAGTGTGCCGGGCTTGCTCTGCGCTACCGCGCCCGCGGCCCACAACGCTTGACGGCGACTGGCACCGAACGTGTCAAACGCGCCAGCAGTGGCGAGCGCTTCAAGATGCGCTTGATTCAACGCGGGCACACGACGGCGAAGGTCTTCTGCGCTTTCATACAAGCCATGTGCGTTGCGTTCGGCTTCGATGACCTCGGCCAAGTCGCTGCCGACGGTACGCACCACCTTGAGACCCATCCGCATCGCCACCCCCCCGGCTGACTCTTCACACTTTTCCAGATCGGCCGTGGCTAGTGAGCGATTGATGCACGGCGAATGCACCACCACGCCGTGACGGCGAGCGTCTTGCACGAGTGAGTGCGGCGAATAGAAACCCATTGGCTGGGCATTGCACAACGCCGCGCAAAATGCAGCCGGCTCATACAACTTGATCCACGACGACGAGTACACCAGGTAAGCGAAACTCACCGAGTGGCTTTCAGGAAATCCGTAGTTGGCAAAGGCGGCCATCTTCATGAAAATTTGCTCGGCAACATCTTGCGTGACGCCACGTTCGTACATGCCAGCGAAGAGGCGTTCTTTGAGTTTTTCCATTTTGGCCCGTGAGCGTTTGGAGCCCATGGCTTGGCGCAACTGATCAGATTCAGCGTTGGTAAACCCAGCCACGTCGATAGCCATTTGCATCAGTTGCTCTTGGAACAGTGGGATGCCCAGCGTTTTCCCGAGCGAGTTCTCTAACAGCGGATGCAGGTACGTGACGGGCTCTTGGCCGTTGCGACGGCGAATATACGGGTGCACCGAACCGCCTTGAATCGGCCCGGGACGGATGAGCGCTATCTCAATCACCAGGTCGTAAAACCGGCGCGGTTTGAGCCGGGGCAACGTGGCCATTTGCGCCCGGCTCTCGATTTGAAACACACCCACGGTGTCGGCCCGGCACATCATGGCGTACACCGCATCGTCTTGGGGAAGCTTGGCCAGGTCGATTTCGTAACCTCGATGCTCACGCACCAAGTCAATGGCGTAGTGCAACGCCGAGAGCATCCCCAGGCCCAGCAAATCGAATTTCACCAAGCCTGATGCCGCGCAATCGTCTTTATCCCATTGAAGTACGGAGCGGTTTTCCATACGCCCCCACTCAAC
>JAYWAI010000168.1:0-2124 GCA_043782545.1 Acidimicrobiia bacterium | reverse complement strand
AGCCGATTAACCGTGACTCGCTCGAACACATGTCGGCTGATCGTCATGCGTCGTCGATGGATCATCTCGTCATTGGCCCAGCCCGTGGTTCTCACGGCGCGGCGATCTGGCAACAAAGCGGTTCTATGGTTCGCCGGTCGGCGTTGCAAGGAATCGGCGGCGTGGTAGACGCCACCATTGGCTCAGCGACTCTCACCAGCATCGCGCTCAACCGGGACGGGTGGAGTGGTCGTTTCCATGCTGATGTTGTGTGCCTGTGCGTTGCTCCCAACACAATTGACGCCCATCTCGCCCAACGCGGCAATGAGGCCGCGGCCCGCCTGCACGTGTTGGTTCGGTCGTCGAGTCCTTTGGTGTGTGCGCGCCTGACGCATCGCCAGCGTCTGGCTTATGTTGAAGATTTAAGCCGTCCACTGGCGGCATGTGCCTACCTGATCGGAGGCGCAGCTTTGATTGGCTCAGTGGTTAGCGGCCATGTGCCCGTGGAGTCCCCATCTACCTTGGTATGGGCCGCCACGGCAGCCTGGCTGGTAGGAACGTTTGTTGGATTCAAAATGGTCTCGGGTTCAAGCCGCGCCGTTGGCGATCGGTTGCGGCTGGGCCTGCGGGGCGTGGGGGTTGACGTGATGGCGTGGCGACGGGCCATATCGAATCAACTCCGTCCGAGCATGATTCCGCCCTTGTCTGGCGACCATGGTGGGGTGCATTCGCTGGCGTCGCTGAAATTGTTGTGCGCCGGCACTTTGGCGTTGGACGCGGCCGTGATCTGCCGCGGACTTGCCGAGCGTTTCGGCGCTGGTCCGCTGACCGCGGTCAATAACTCTGGGCGTACGGCTCTATCGATCGGCCTCTCGCTAGTCACCATGGTGGCCGTGCTCAACGTACTGGGCGTCATTGCGTTGCGTCGTCAACTCCGGTTGAATTACCGATTGCAAGTTGAATTGGCGGCGCGCATTCACGGCGACGTGGCCCGTGTTATCGATCTCACCCCCAAGGGCCTCGGCGCAATGACCGTACTGCCCCTGACCGTCGGCGCAACGGTGCCGGTCTCGCTGCGAGTGCGCACCGTGCGCGATGCCAGTGTGGAGGTTTTGGCGACGGGCGTTGTGCGATCCTGTGACCAGCGGGGCGCAGAATGGCGCTGTGGTGTGGAGATCGTGGATATTTCGGCAGTGGATCGTGACCGCCTCATTGAGTACTGCTCAGTGGTGCACCCGTCTCGACATGTGGCCGGGCGCGACATCGAAGTGGTTCCCGAGCAACTGGCGTTTGCCAACGCGTTGTAACACTCGGCCCAATTCTCGCCTTGTTTCGAGGGCTCGACCACTTGTGCTTGCTGACTGACGCGTCAGCCAGTAAACTGACTGATCAGTCAGGAAAACCACCGGACCTAGCCCGAAGGGGCGGCCGATTCACACGCGTGGCTACGTCGAATCGGCTCTAGGAGTTGACCACTATGGCAGTGCTTGCACCCGCCGAAAGTGTTGTATCCGCTGGCGAACAGTGCCGCACGCTTGACGATCTCATTCACCGGCAAGAGGCTCAGTTTTTAGCTCGACAGCCAAAGTCACGCGCGTTGAGCGAGCGAGCCCGGCGGAGCCTTGCCGGTGGCGCCACATCGAGTTGGATGATCGCTCGACCCGGCACGGTATGGATTGACCACGGTGCAGGCGCCAAAGTGTTTGACGCCGACGGCACGGAATACGTCGATCTTCACGCTGGCTACGGCGTCATGTTGGTTGGTCACGCCCACCCTGCCGTGGTGGAAGCCGTCAATCGCCGAGTGGCGCTTGGCACTCATTTCGCGCAACCCACACACGATGCCATCATCGTGGCCGAAAATCTGGCCGATCGTTTCGGTTTGCCAGTTTGGCGATTCGGCAACTCTGGCACGGAAGCCACCATGGACGCCGTGCACCTGATGCGTGCCATCACCGGGCGGGATCTCATCATCAAGGTGGAGGGGACCTATCACGGTCACCACGATTCGGTCATGGTGAGCATGTACAACGATGTTTCGGAATTGGGCCCGATCGGCCGGCCTCACTCCGTGCCCGCTGGGGCGGGAATTCCTCGCGACATCGTGCAACTAACTCGTGTGGTTCCGTTCAACAATCTGGATGT
>JAYWAI010000167.1:0-2125 GCA_043782545.1 Acidimicrobiia bacterium | reverse complement strand
GCGATGGTCGATCCAAATCACATCGTGGCCAACGAAATCATTGCGGGAGTCATAGAGCCCTGACGTCGCTCCGCCGAAGTTCGGGCGCACGCTCGAGGCGTAGAGAATCGGCGACGTCCAGGTGCCCGGCGTGATCTGTCGCACGGTCACAGCAATGTTCAACGTCGGTCCATCAGGCTTGGTGAAGTCGTTTCGAGTGATGTGGTTCATGGTCACCGTCTCCTGACGAAGGCGGCATAGTCGCCGCTGTGGTCAACTGTGGATCACGGGAGTTGCAATCGAGCTACGGCGCTAGCGATTTGGCTGCAACAGAGCTGCAACGATATTTCGAGCTGGGAACGACTTATGTGGTTGGTGCGGAAGGGAAGTTTGAGCAGGTGGCGTGATATGTGCCGAGCTGTCCCAGGTACCTGTCCCACTCCGCGTGGGTGAGGTTTCGCCCGGCAATGCCGCATGCTGCCGCCGCCCAGTGCGATTGATCCAGATCCCAGAGTGCAATTCCGTTCACGCCGTCAGGTATCGCAAGTTCCTTGCCATCAGGTCGTAAGGCGGCGTTCGAAATTGCGGTTTCCGGGATGAGCACAGAATCCCCAAGTTTGGTTTGGCTAGCGACGTCATACAGCGTGACCGAACGGTCACCGGCTCTGACCATGACAAGAGATCCATCGTCGCTAAACCCGATGTACGGAGCGGCGCCCCGGCTGCCGGGAAGCTCGCCGAGGTTTTTGAGAGTGTGGGCATCGGCCACGTAAAGGTGGCCGTCAAACAGTGATCCGACGACGATGTCGTGCGAGCTGGTGGCGGAGTCCCACAATTCGGGAAAGTTCGGCCCGAGCTTCTTGCCGGTTGTGGCGTCGTAGGTTGATGTGCCGTTGTTGAGGTCACTGATCACCAACGTCGTGCCGTCGGCGGTGACGCCCACGCGAGTGGCGCGCTCTCCTGTGATGGTCGGCCCAATATTGTGGCCGGCGTCATCGAATGTTTCGACTGAACCGTCATCCCAGGTGAGAAAAAATCGGTGGTGTGGGGCGTCGAAATATGCACGCGGTACACCTCGTTTGGTTACGTCAATGGGTACGTTGATACCGGCGACGCGGGCGTGGGATGTCACGTTGTACATGCCAGCGGCGATACCTACGGTGGTCGAGAATCCGCCAAAAATCTGATTGGGTACGCCGCTGAATGTGCCGACAAGTGTTTCGGTGAGAGGGTCGGCGAGTGTGTTGTTTCTGGGATCCCAAGCCACTTGGGTGATGTCGAGCGGGGCTTGGCCGCCGTTGGGTTTGCCGACCAAGAGATACGTGCCGCCGGCGTCGTAGTTGCCAACGGTATTCGGGTACTCGTGGGCCACGACCCGTTGAATGGGGCCGGTGCCGTTGAGTTTCCATCGGGCTATGGCGTTGTTGTTGTTGCCTGCGACTATCAAACTGGCGCCATCGGCGGTCACCTGGGCGCTTGCTGGGAAGCCGATTTGGCTGTCAAATTGCTTGCCTGTTTGAGCACCAGTGGCGGCGTCGTATTCCTTGATCGAGCCGGACGCGTCCGCGCAATACAAGCGGCGCGACAGAGACGCCAAGGCGGCAGCGGTGCACGGCGATAGGGTCGGAGTCGATCGATCGACGAGAGCGTTCTCGCTGGCCACCGTCCAGGTCAATGACCCCGTCGACAGATCAAATCTCTCGATCCGACGGTCGCCATAACCGACAACATACGACAAATCGGCGGCCACGAACACGCCCCAATTTGCGCCGCCCGCTTGGCCATGAAAGACCTTGACCGGCTGCATTGTGGCGACATCCAAGACACTGATCTCGCCATCGAGCCCACCCGCGTAAAGCCGGTCGTCGGGTCCGAAGGCGGCCGACGCCGTGGAATACTTCAGAATAGTTGGGAGGAAAGCCGAATGGAACCGGCCCACTATGGCGCTGTCACCAGTGCGATACACCACGGTTTCGGGTGGCGTACCCCCGGCGACGGCGACGAGCGAGCCGTCGTTGTTCAACGCGATCGTCGCTCTGTGCTCGGGGATCACGATCGTCGCTCCGACGTGACGCTTGGTGGCCATGTCGAAGAAATCGACCGTCTCATTGGCGTCCCCATAGGTGAGTCGTGCCAAAACTTTTTC
>JAYWAI010000166.1:0-2127 GCA_043782545.1 Acidimicrobiia bacterium | reverse complement strand
CGAGGTGGCCAATGGTGCCCTTGCCTGCGCGTGCATCATCGACGAGGCGCGGGAGATCGTCGGCGAATTTTTGGGCTTGGTCCACGATGGGACGCACGAAGGAATAGATCATGGCGGCAAAGAGCCCGACCACGACCAGAAATACCAACCCCGCCGCTAGGCCCCGTTTGAAGCGCCATTTGTATTGCAAGTAGTCAACGGCTGGTGTCAGTACGACGGTGAAAAACAGCGCTACCAAGAGCCACGCGATAGTGCGCTGAGCAGTGGTGAGGAGCAGGTAGCCGACCCACGCGAGGGCGACGAATCCAAGGGTGGCCAAGATGGTGCGCACCGGCACTTGTGGCTTGGTTCCGGCGGCATTCGACAGTGGCATTGGCTCCACGCTACCGACGCACTTTGGGCGTCCGATGGATACTCAGGCTGGGCCGTTTCGCTAAGGTTCACGGCGTGGGCCAGCCGATCACCGTTGTCGAAAAAAAATCTGCCGTGCCAGGCGTGGTGCGCTTCGAAGCCAATCGCAGTTTGACAGGCATGGGGCACGAGCGGTACTCGCGTCGCTCCGATGCCGTCGGCGTGCGGCCACCCGATGAACTGGCTCGCCGGCTGTTTGATCGTGGCGGCGTGTCTGGAGTCCACGTATTTTCCAACATGATCACCGTTGATCTCGACAAGGGCTCCGACGCTGTTGGGTTGCGAGAGATTGTCGAGGAACTGTTCTTGTTTTATCGCGCACCTGAGGTGGCCGAGCAGTAGGCAACAGCCGTGGCAGTTGTCCGATTTTGTCCCGTAGATGAGCCGTTTCTTTACTGAATTTTGGCAAGACCGTGTTCGTAACGGTACCGACATCGTTGTCAAGCAGATCTAGAGTTGCCTCACTGTGGGAGATTTAACGCTTCACGAAACTGCCGACATGCTTGGCGTGCACTACATGACGGCGTATCGATATGTGCGCTTGGGATTGTTGCCAGCCCATAAGAAGCAGGGCGGTTGGGTTGTGCGGCGGTGCGATGTGGAGACGTTTCGAGCCACGACCGTTCCTTGTGTGCCAATGTCCGCGGCCGAACGAGGGCGTCAGCGCCGAGCTCCGTGGGCCGAACGATTACATGCTCGACTGGTTGCTGGTGATGGGTCAGGGGCCTGGACCGTTGTCGAGGCCGCGTTGACATCTGGTTTCACACCCCAAGAGGTGTACCTCGAAGTGATCACGCCGGCCTTGTCGCTCATTGAAGATGAGCAAGCCTCTGGGTGTATTGACGAAGGTGTGGTGCGTCGCGCCAACGTGTGTCTGGTTCGTATCTTGGGCCGAATGGGCCCACGGTTCGCCCGACGGGGGCGCACACAAGGCACCGTTGTGGTCGGCACACCGCAGGGCGATCGCCACAGCATTCCCGTGGGCATTTTGTCTGATCTCATCCGTGGTGCTGGGTATGGAGTCGAAGAGCTCGGACGCGATGTGCCGCCGGCAGTTTTCGCTTCGATGGTGATAGGTACCGAACGACTCACTGCAGTCTGCCTGTGTGTACGCACATGCGGCAGTGAGGCAGTGATCGCTGAGACGATTCGGGAGATTCGAGCCACGGGATCGTTGGTTCGGGTGGTCTTGGTCGGCACCGTTCCCGACCGTGACGGGTTGTTGCCATGCGGCGAATTTGAGGTCGCAGCCGACCCTGCCGCGTTGATGACGCTTTTGAAATCTGGCAGCGTACCGGTACCTGCAAGCAGGTAGGGGCGACGGATTGCTCGAGACCTTGGGTGTTAACCCAAATCTCGACTTGCAATTTACGAACACAAGTTCGATAATGGCATATGGCTGGAGCGACGCATAGAGCGTTACGAGACGACGAAGATACGGCGTCACTTGAGTTACGTCGCGAAATTTTAGACGCCCTGGCGGTCAAGGTCGGGCCCACAGTTTTGGCGGGCCAACAAGTGCTGCCAGTGTCATTGGCGTGCCGGGAGTTGTTCCCAGAAGGTGGGCTGCGGCGAGGGTCCACGGTGGCGGTATCGAGTCCGGCTTTGGCGTTCGCGGTGCTGGCGCAGGCGTCGGGTGCGGGGTCATGGATATGTTGCGTCGAACGTGTAGAGGCATCCACTTTGGGGTGGGTCAGCGCTGCTGAATATGGTGTG
>JAYWAI010000165.1:0-2128 GCA_043782545.1 Acidimicrobiia bacterium | reverse complement strand
TATCCATCAAAACCAACGCCGGAGCCCAAGGGTCCGGCGTGATTGTGTCGGCTGACGGGTTGATTCTCACGAACAATCACGTGATTGAGGGTGCCACGAGTTACAAAGTGACGCTTTTCAATGGCGATGTGAAGACGGCCGAAGTAGTTGGCTCGGAGCCCGCCAACGACGTTGCGGTCATTCGGATCAAAGATGGCGCAGGGCTCACCGCGGCAGATCTTGGCAGCTCCGATGCGCTGAAGGTCGGAGACGATGTGTTGGCGATCGGCAACGCTCTAGCCCTTGCCGGCTCGCCAACCGTCACCCGCGGCATTGTGAGTGCCAAAGAACGCATTGTGGATGAGCCCAACAACAATGTGCACCTCGAGCACATGTTGCAAACCGATGCTGCGATCAACCCAGGCAATTCCGGTGGACCGCTCATTAACACTGCCGGACAGGTCGTCGGCATAAACACGGCGGTTAATTTGGACGGCCAAAATATCGGGTTTGCCATTTCAATCGACTCGGTGAAATCGATCATCGACGACATCAAAGCCGGCAAGGCCCCGGTAAAGGCGAAAGCATTTTTGGGTGTCTCGACCGAAGCGGTGAGTCAACTCAGCCCCACGATCAAAAGCAACTATGGCATCGTGACAACCGACGGAGCTTTTGTGAGCGAAGTGGTGCCTGATAGCGGTGCGGCGGTGGCAGGGCTTCAAGCGGGCGACACCATTACCGACATCGATGGCACAAAAATTGCCTCAAACAAAGATGTGGGGGCCGTAATCGCCAAACATGTGCCAGGCGACTCGCTGAAAATTACTTACGAACGCAAAGGCAAATTAGCTACCGCTGATGCCAAACTCGGCTCACGAGCCGCAACCGCCTAGAATCATCGCCCATGACCGATGTCGCAGCTCTTCCCCCGCGTGGCCATGCCCGTGTGACCTATCTCGGGCCTGTCGCCCCGCATTGGGAGGTGTACTCCGAATACGGCGATCGCGCCTTTATCGATGACTTCCGAGCGCGGGTGCTGGCCCGGTTGTTGTTGCTTCCTCCGCACGATCCACAATTTCGTCGGAACCGTGAGCGTGTTGTTCGCGATGCCGAGCGAGAAAATTTGACGCTCGAATGGGATCTCGGCATCCCAGAAGACGAATAGCGCTACCTCCGGCGGTCGCGTCACCCGGCCTGGCGATTTGTGTCGCACAACGCGAAACAGGGCCCAGGCATGCTGCCTGGGCCCTGTTTTTTTGCGGCGTGCTTTCGGGCTATCGCACAGAAATCTGCGCCCGGCGGCGCTGAATCACGATGGCACCAAGCCCGGCAGCTCCGGCTGTTCCGGGTAGCAAGATGATGAGCGGTGACTCTGGCACAACTGGAGTTGGTCCGGAAAAAACCTTGGCAAAGTCAACACTTGATTTGAGGTACTGGCCGTGTTCAACTTGGGCCGTCGGATTCGTCAGCCCTGTTGCCGTATGGACTTGGGCGTCCAAGAGGAACGTGTTGGCTCCGAGCGTGGATTCGGTGTCAAACACTCCGGACGTCTCCTCATCGTTGGTCATGAACGTGCCGACGTTGGCCGGATCGAATCGCAGCGGATCGAATTGAGCGACGGCAGCTAGTTGGTTCGTGGCGATGTCGTAGCCGAACACCTTTGCCACATAGTTGTCGGCGCCTGGATCTTCCAAGATGACTAGGTGGCCGTGGTTGTCGATAGTGACGTTGTCGGGCATGTACAACGCGTTGGATTCGTTCCCGTCGAGCAGCAACGTTAGGTCGCGCCCAGACTGGGACTTGTCACATCATTGAAGCGCATGCGCCACAGACCACCTCGACCGTGCGTGGCCGTGGGGGCGATTGAACCAGTGGTGACGAAGTAGAAGTTGTTGGGATTTTGGGGATCCCAAGCTCCGTCGTCGGTGCGGTCCATAGCGATGGCACCCTTTGCTTTGGCGTCGGCTTGTTGAAGTGCTTCGGTAGCGCCGGTGACGGAAAATCCGTTCAGCGAGCCGTTAGTCAAACCGGCTTTTTCGAACGGCGTTGCGCCCAAGCGAGTTCTCGAACGACATGTGACCCAAGCTGTTGAGCACCTTGGCGTTTCCGGTGAGCACATCTACTCCAACCGCCCGACCCTCGGCGCCGG
>JAYWAI010000164.1:0-5642 GCA_043782545.1 Acidimicrobiia bacterium | reverse complement strand
CTTGAGCTGTTGAAGGCCAAAATCGAATTGTCCGTGGGCATGGTTAATTTCGAAGACCCACCCACGCACGAGGTCTATCGCGGTCTGTTGTCACGAGTTTTCACGCCCCGAAAAATGTTGGCTATCGAGCCGCGAGTGCGCAAGTTCTGTGCTGACTCACTCGACCCACTGGTGGGCACTGGCGGCTTCGATTTCGTGCGCGACTTGGGTGCCAAAATGCCCATGCGCGTCATTGGGATGTTGCTCGGCATTCCCGAAGCGGATCAACAAGAAATGCGCAACTACATCGACGACAGGCTGCGGTTGGACTCCAGCGAAATGCCCACTGCTGATGAAATGCAAGCCGTCAATCGGGCCGCCGTGGAGGGCAGCTTCGGGGAGTACCTCGACTGGCGTCAGCAGCATCCGTCTCACGACATGATGACCGAGTTGTTGCAGGCAGAATTCGACGACCATACCGGCGTGCGCAGAAGCCTCACACGCGACGAGGTGCTCGGCTACGTGCGACTCCTGGCTTCTGCCGGTAACGAGACCACCACCAAACGCATCAGTTGGACCGGCAAAGTGTTAGCCGAGCCCCCTGACCAACGTCGGCGAGTGGCCCAAAATCGCGAACTCATTCCTGGTGCCATTGATGAGGAATTGCGCTACGAAGCGCCGTCACCCACTCAGGCTGGTTACGTCAACGAAGAAATGACGTACCACAGGCAAACCGTGCCGGAAGGAAGTGCGATTTTGCTTATCGACGCGGCCGCCAATCGTGATGAACGCAAATGGGACAGGCCCGATGGGTTCATCGTGGATCGTAAAATCGATCACCACCAGTCGTTTGGTTACGGTATCCATTTTTGCCTCGGCGCAGCACTGGCTCGCCTTGAAGCTCGTGTGGCGCTCGATGAAGTGCTCGACCGTTTTCCTGACTGGTCGGTTGATGTCGACAACGCCGTGCGTGCCCACACCTCGACGGTGCGCGGCTGGGACAAACTTCCGGTGACGGTGCCGTAATGCCCACTCGTCCGCTCCCCAAATTGCTGCCGTGGTCGCAATGGTATTGGACGTCTGGTTCTGACGGTATTTTGCGCATTCAGGGCTGCGATGCCTGCAACGAATTGGTGCACCCTCCTTCACCGATCTGTCCATCGTGCCGCGCCACATCACACTCGCCGCGGCCAATGACCGGTCGCGCCACAGTGGTTGGCTACACCGTCAATCACCAGCAGTGGTTGCCGGGTTTTGAGCCGCCGTATGTGATTGCCAATGTGGCGCTGGCCGATGATCCTTCCATCCGACTCACCACCAACTTGGTCGACTGCGACATCGACTCGTTGCACATTGGTATGGAAGTCGCCGTGCAATTTGAGCACATCGACGACGTATGGTTGCCGCTGTTCGCGCCCACGGGCGTTACTGATTCGGTCGATCGCGTGCCAGAGCCCACGCGGCCCGTTGTGCGTGCCCCGCTCGCCAACGATCGCTATGAACACAAGTCCGTGATCTCGGGCATTGGTCGCTCAACCATGGGGCGTCGGCTCATGGTCGATCCGGTGTCACTTACCGTCGACGCGTGTTTGCGGGCCATTGCCGACGCCGGCCTCACACCCGACGAAATCGACGGCATGGCCACGTATCCCGGAAGCGGCGGCTACGAAATTGGCTTTGGCGAAGGTGGTATCACACCCGTGGAAGAAGCGCTTCGGCTGCGTCCCACATGGATTAGCGGTGGCAGTGATCTACCCGGCCCCGGCGGCTCGGTGCTCAACGCCATGATGGCCGTCGCCAATGGCCTGTGTCGCCATGTGTTGTGCTTTCGAACGGTTTGGCAGACCACGGCGACCCAATTGCGACTGTCCGGTGGCGGCGGCGGTGGTGGCGGTGGCCGTGTGCTCGGTGGCATGGAATGGCGCATGCCTTACGGCGCTATGAGCGCGGCAAACTGGATTGGCATGAACGCTACGCAATACCTGCATCGCTACGGTGCGACGCGGGAATTGTTTGGGCATATTGCGGTCAACAACCGGGCCAACGCCGCGCTCAACCCGGTAGCCATCTACCGCGATCCCATGACTATGGATGACTACATGAATGCCCGCATGATCACCACGCCGTTTGGCTTGTACGACTGCGACGTACCGTGCGACGCTGCGATTGCCGTGATCGTGAGCGCTGAATCAGTGGCTGGCGATTTACCTCACCCTGCTATTCGTTTCGAGGCCGCCGGCACCCAAATCACGGAACGCTTGTCATGGGAACAAGACACTGCCACGCACGAACCACAAGTGATCGGGCCGTCCACACATTTGTGGACGCGTACCCAAATGACACCGGCCGATATTGATGTGGCATGCCTGTATGACGGCTTCACTTTCAACGCCGTCACGTGGATCGAATCACTGGGATTCTGTGGTTTTGGTGAGGCTAAGGACTGGATCGACGGCGGTCGCTCGATTGCTCGTGACGGTCTGTTGCCCCTGAACCCGCACGGCGGCCAATTGTCAGAAGGCCGCACACACGGGATGGGATTCTTTTACGAGGCCGTCACGCAGTTGCGCGGCGACGCCGGGGAGCGCCAAGTGGCCAACGCCAAAACAGCCGTAGTGGGCACTGGTGGCGGCACGCCGTCCGGCGTAGTGATCTTGCAACGCGACGGGACGTAGACGCCTTCTCGTCGCGGCTGTGTCTACGAGGCGACAGCGGGGCGGGGGATGAGTGTGATCGACGGCACTTGCATCGAGCTTCCCATGTTGATCAAGTTGTGAAACATGTCCACCAGGTGTTCGATGTCCATGAGGGCACCGCTCATGAATCCCCTTTCAAACCATTTGGGGGCCATGGCCATCGTGGTATCGCCATCCCAACCCTCATTGAAATGTGATTGGCCATCGCCTTGTCCGCCACCGCATTCGCCGATCGTGACACGAGTAAAGCTGATGCCGGGATGCTCAGCCCTCCACGCGTTTACCGAGTGATCAAGAGCAGCTTTGGTGGATTGATACACCGACAACCCTGGCCATGGCGCGGTGTATGACGCACCCGTTGTTGACATGTACAACACGTTGCCCGCTGACTCACGCACGTGGGGAAGTGCGGCGGCGGTGATGAGCGCGGCCCCAACCACGTTGGTGTCGAACGTGTCACGCCATTGCTGCGCGGTGGCATCTTCAATGCGCGATATTGAGCCGATCGCTGCGGCATAAATCAATGTATCAATGCCGCCCAGTTGAGCGGCTGCTTCGTTGATCGCTGTCGTCGCCGATTCTTGATCGGTGGCGTTGCACGCCAGCGCGATTGCGCCATTGCCCGCTTCCACAGCGGCTTCGCTGACCTTTTCGAGGCGTCGCGCCAGGAGCGCCACGTGCGCACCTCGCTGTGCCAAACCTACGCTGACACAGCGCCCGAGCCCGGTCGACGCCCCAACCACAACAACTCGTTTCATACCAACGACCCTCTTAATTTCGGCCCAAATGCTGTCGCCACACTACGCGAAATGACTCGGTCACCACGGGCAGTCGAACGAAACGGCGAGCAACGAAATCTCGCCGCTAAGAAATTCGGAAATTCGTAAAATGCGATATATGGAATGTCAAGAACCACCTTACGAGCCAAGGGCCAAATCACACTTCCTGACGATGTTCGTGCCGCCGCCCGGCTCGATGTCGGCGACTTGCTTGAGGCGTCGATCACGCCGCCGGCCGGGTAACGTCGTTTGTCGAGGGCGAGGCCTTGGTCGCATCTCTAAAGAGCCGCTCGAAACAGTCCCGTCGAAAGTCGCGTTGACAGATGCCGATGTACGCTTGGCTTGGTCGCTTTCAAGCAGACTTTGATCGTTTGACACCCACCCAGCAGGCTCTATTTCTCGTCGCGGTGGGCGAATTTGTTGACGACCTCAAGGCTGGCCGATCGTTTGGGAACGGACTTCTGGTCAAGGGTGTCAACGGGGCCGTGGGCATCTTCGAAATGACGTGGGCGCCTGATGGACGTGCCACGTTTCACTACGGTCCGCCCGTAATCGACGGGGCACCACACATCGTCTGGCGACGCGTTGGCACCCACAAAATCTTCGGCCTTCGCTAACTCGAACGAATTCTTAGACGGGAGTGTCACCTTTGAGGGTGATGCGGTGCAGGAGGCGTTTGTGGCCGTGATAGTCGTTGACGGGGTTGTGTTGCGCGCAGCGGTTATCCCAGAGCGCCAACGATCCCACGCTCCACCGAAATCGACAGGTGAATTCGGGTTTCACTTGATGATGGAACAGATACTGCAACAGGGGCCGTGACTCCTCGTCGGTCATCCCCTCGAATCGAGCCGTGTGGGCCACATTCACATACAACGCCTTGCGTCCGGTCTCGGGGTGGGTCCGCACGATCGGGTGTGACGCCTCATAGTTGCGCGGCGCATCGGCCTGCTCGCCGCTATCTTTCATACGATCTTCGCGGGTCTTGCTGACGTCGGCCAGGGCCGAACTGGCGATTCCCCGCAACGGTGTAAGCAGTGCTTGCATGCCCGGCGAAAGTGCTTCAAAGGCCGCGTACTGATTGGCGTACATCGTGTCACCGCCAGCTGGTGGAATCTCTCTGGCCAACAACATTGTGGCCATCGGGGGCGCGTCCAAATATGTTGTATCGGAGTGCCAAATGCCGCCAAAGTTGACGATCTCGTGCGGCAGTTTCATGATCGGGATGATTTCGGGAAACTCATCTGAGCCCCGTACAAACGGGTATTGCTGCGGCTCGCCGATGCATTTCGCGAATGCCAGAAATTGAGCTTGCTCTAAGTGCGCCTGCCCTTGGATAAAGACCACGAGATGGTCGAGCCAGGCTCGGCGAATTTCGGCGATGACATCACCGGGTATATCCGCGGCCAGGTCGACACCGGTGATCTCAGCGCCGAGCGCCCCGGCAATGGGCGAAACGGTCAGGTGCTCATAGTCACCAACGGTCAAATTGTTCGTGGTCATTGCCATTCCAGTGAACGCCTTTCGTTTCGGCTCGACCTTACCTGTCGCCCTTGTGAGCTTCTGATACCGCGTGCGCTTCGGTCATGTCACGCAGCCATCGACGGAGGTCGACTTTGCGAATCTTGCCCGACGCGGTTCGAGAAAAGTCAGCGACAATGTGGAGTTCTTCTGGCCACTTTTGACGAGCCAATCCGCGCGTCGACAAGTGGTTGACGAGGTCGGGCATCGTGACTGGTTCTGCACCGGCATGCATGCGAATCACTGCGCAAGCGTGCTCGCCCAAGCGCTCGTCAGGTGCGGCCACCACTGCGACTTCCGCCACGCCCGATAGCGATTCCAGCGCCATTTCTATCTCGGCCGCCGACAGGTTTTCGCCTCCCCGAATAATGATGTCTTTGGCTCGGTCGGTGATGGTGAGAAAGCCGTTGGCGTCAATCACGCCGATGTCGCCAGTGCGATACCAGCCATCTGCGTCAAACGCATCGTTCAACGCGGTGTCGGTATATCCCAAACACAATTCAGGGCCGCGTGAATAAATTTCGCCAGCCAGTCCCGGCGCGACGAGACCTCCGTCGTCGTCAAGCAATTTGACTTCAACGCCGGGCATTGGACGGCCGTCTGTGCCATGGCGTACATCGGCGGGATCATCGAATTGGCAGCCGGTCGTCGACGGATGTTCGGTAGAGCC
>JAYWAI010000163.1:0-15068 GCA_043782545.1 Acidimicrobiia bacterium | reverse complement strand
CGTGACGTGATCACCGCACTCTGTGGCGACGCCCAGGCACCAATTTGCGACCCTCGGGGCCGCGACGCGAAATACTCGTCGCTCACCTTATTGGACGCTTGCACAATAACGCCTTCTACGCGTACTTGGCGGTGTACTTGGAGCCAACCAAAGTTCAGCGCGGCACGACCGGTCGTTGCGATCTCGTGGCCCTTGGCACTCTCATAGTTCGTATAAAACATGAACCCGTCAGTATCGGCGCCCCGCACCAACACGTAACGACTGTGCAGTTGACCGCCAGCACTCGCCGTCGAGAGCACCATGGCGTTTGGCTCGTACACGCCGGCTGCCACCGCTTCGTCGTACCAGCGATTCCACTGCACTATGGGGTCGGCGTCAACGTCGGCCACGTCGAGCCCGGCCGTCTCGTACTCACTACGAATGTCGGAAATACCCATTAGTTCACGCCCACTGCGACCGGGATTTCCGCTGCGCCGACAACACGTCTCCGGAACACGCTCCACGTACTCCACCCCGCCTCGGATTCGACTCCGTCCCATTCGCCGGGCAGACAGGCCAACACGTCAGCGGCGGGAAGGTGAATTGGCGTGTCGGAACCCAACGAATTGATCCACACCACCACGCCGCTAGAGGACAGCACTCGATCCACCTCGGCGGGGAACAAGAAGGCATTGATCAGCACCACGACGTCCACCGACTTCGCCGCCACGGACAAAAATCCGCCGTCGCCGAGTAACAATGCGGCGCGCGGTTCGCGAAACCGCACCAGCATTTCGTGAGACACGTCCAGCGCAATCACGGCGGTGCAGTGATCGGCAAGGTGGCGCGTCGCCAACCCCGTACCCGCACCGATTTCAAGACACAAGCCGGTCGGCACTGCGCCACGACGAAGTGCATCTGTCACCGGCTCGCCGACCTCATCGTCGGTGTAGCGAGCGCTCCACCCGTCAGCCAAACCGTCGAAAAAGCCAGCCACCTCGAGCGCTCGATCGGGCGTCCATGAATTGGGATCGAAGGCCGTTTCGCGAGTGATCGCACGCATTGGATGCGAAGGGCCTCCCACTTGCGGACGACCATCTCGCATCGGGACTACCGGGTCAAGCCGGGCGAGCATCAGCGAACCGGGATCGATGTGGCACCGCGCATATATGGGCGCAGCGCGCCCGGGATCGTGACCGATCCGTCGGCCTCGCGATACACCTCAAGAATTGCCGCCCATACCCGTGGCACGGCCAGCGCCGAGCCGTTGAGCGTGTGCAGCAATTGTGTACCTTTGCCTTCCTTGGGTCGGTAGCGCAGGTTGCCACGCCGGGCCTGATAGTCGCTAAACCACGACACGGAACTGACTTCGAGCCACCGGTCACTGCCCGGCGCCCACACTTCGATATCGAAGCTGCGATGGTGCGATTGGCCCATGTCGCCCGTGCAAATTTCGATGACGCGGTACGGCAGTCCCAACGCCGCAATGGTGCCTTCTGCACACGCGACGAGTTCGTCGAGCAACGCCGGCGCCTGCGCTGGCGTGGCAAGCGCAAGTATTTCGACCTTGTCGAATTCGTGCCCGCGCAACATGCCCCTGGTGTCACGCCCGGCCGATCCTGCCTCACGCCGGTAACACGGCGTGTAGGCCATAAACCGGCGGGGGAGCTCGTCCTCCGTGAGGATTTCGTCGCGGTACATCGATGTAAGCGGCACCTCAGCCGTCGGCACACACCACAGGTCGTCGCGCTCGATGGCATAGGCGTCGTCGGCAAACTTTGGCAGCTGGCCGGTGGCGGTGAGTGTGGCCGTGGACACCAGTGACGGAGGGCGGATTTCCTCGAATGCTGCGGCGTTGCGATCCAGTGCCAGTTGGCACAGCGCCCGGGCCATCGTGGCCCCAAGGCCGCGCTGCATGGTGAACATCGTACCGGTGATCTTGGCGGCCCGTTCGTTGTCCAGAATGCCGAGAGCCACGCCGGTCTCCCAGTGCGGCACCTTGTGATGGTCGTCCCATTGTGCTGGCATGCCAATGGGTCCCTTGACGAGCGGGTTGTCGTGCTCGCCGGCGCCGTCAGGCGCGTCGGGGTGGGGCAGGTTGGGGATCACCAAGAGGATCTCCCGAATTTCGTCGTCGATGGACGTGGCCCGTGCATCGAGCGCTGTTTCTTGATCGCCCAACGCACGGCTCTCGGCCGCCTTGGCATCGCCGGCGACCGTATCGCCGCGACCCCTGAGCTGGCCGACTTCCTTCGACACGTTTTTGATCCGCGCACGGATGTCATCACGTTGTTTCGACACGGTGCGTGAAGCTGAATCCAGTTCAACGAGGCGCTCGAGCGGGGCGAGATTCATACCTCGACGCCCAAGCGCGGCCCGCACGCCATCAGGGTCAGTTCGTAACTGGCGCAGATCAATCATGCGCCAAAGAGTAGTTGTCTGGCCCTGCGCTCCCAGCCGTCATTGCGAACTGTAGATTCACTCGTCGGCTGACGCCGGATCAACCGCCGACAGGGGCGACCGACACGATTGGGATGGACGGTGGGTTGGCGCCGAGGGAGCCGTAGAATTCAGCGTCCCCGAACGAAAACACTCCGCCATCACTGCCGAGCATGTAATACCCTCTGCCGCTCGGCGTCACAATCCCGTCGAGCACTGGGCCATTGAGGGCCACTGCGCCCATATCGCCAAATGAGACGGCGTCACCAAGCGGGAACACCCGGCCCTTGCTGGTGAAAATCCAATAGCCGCCGCCCGTCACTGTGCCTGCGATACTCGTCACGGCTTCGAACAGAGTCAGGGCGGGCGCATTGCCAAACCACGGCGCATCACCCTTCGGGAACACATGCCCTTGATCATCTACGACCCAATAACCGTTACCCGTGAGCGTGCCTTCGATGTCAACGGCATTCGCCCCGCCAACCGCAGCGTCGCCAAGGTTCGCCGCGCAACCAAACGGATACACCGTGCCCTTCTTGCCAACCATCCAATACCCACACGGCGGCGGCGTTACGATCGCTGCCGCGTCGCTGTAGCCACCTCCAGCATCGTTGACAAACGACACGTACAACTTGAGATCGAAGCGGGCAGTCGTCAACGGAATCGTCAGCGACTGCGGTGTGCCCGGTGCACCAAGTGCGGTATTCGTCATCAGCCCGTATCCGTTGACGTCGTAGGCCTGCATCCACTCATTCGGCGACCCCGGTTGGCGTGGCGGGTTCGTCCAAGAAATGGTCACGTTCAACTTGTCATTCGTCACCGTCGCATGTGAGGCGGCCGGCACAAGAACGCCATCTTGCGTCGTGACTGCACCAAATGACTGAACCGTGCCATCGCCCATCATGATCCGGTACCCACCGGACGGACCGCCCAGGATGTCGGTGACAAAGTTCAGTTTCGGTGGCACTGCACTGCCTAACACCGGTGCGCCACCAAACGGATGAATCGTCCCGTCCCAATCAGCAATCCAGAACCCGCCTCCCGCACCATGGTTTACAGCGATACCGACAGCGGAGGAAGGCGACGTGCCTGTGTACGGCGCTGCCGGAATGGCGTCTCCAAAGGGATAGACCTTCCCTTCCCGTCCAGGCCAAGCAGTACATAGCCGTGACCTGCAGCCGAAGTGGCAATGTCCACGATCGGTGCGGGAAGCAACGTAGCCCCGGTCGAGCCAAAAAATTGCGCGTCGCCAAAAGTGAATACCGCGCCCTCGCTCCCCACCATCCAGTACCCGTGCCCAGTGGGTGTCGACTCCATCGCCACGATCGGCTTGTTGAGCTTCACTGCGTGAATGTCGCCGTAGAAAGCGATTGTAGAGCCAGGGTCGCCGTAGGTGCGCACCAAATTGTTCGAGTCGATTGTCCAAAATCCCGTGCCGTCGGGCACCCCGGCGGCGCCAATCAGATACGTCGTCGTAAGGTGATAATCGTTCACCAGCACGGGAGTGGTCAAGCCACCACCAACTTTCCACGCTGATCCGTTCGTCGAGATCACCCAGTAGCCACCTCCCGCACGAGCGAAGCTCCACGTCGGCGAATCAAACAACAGTGGCTGACTCGCCTTGGCCGGAGCGGCGACCCCTACGACTCCAACCGTTATTGCGCATACGCTCAACAACGCCACAACTCGCCTACGTAATGACATGAATCCCCCTCATGAAACGAACGAACGGACTCTCTCGCGTAGGACATCACCGGCGCAAGAGCTACGCGCACCAAACTCCGCTAGTGAACTTCGGCCGACGCCGGGCCGAGCCGGTCAAACTCGGCGGCTACCTCTGCATAGGTCAACGAGCCAAGCCGCTGCGTTTCACGCTCGGCCATAATCTCGGCCACGGTACGAGCTTTGGGCGTCTCACCTTTGTTCTTTTGCCAGCGGGCAAACACAGTGAAGATGAGCCCCCACAAGTAAAAGCCGCCCAAAAGCTTCATGATCAAACCAGCGATCTGTTGGTCATCGATCACCGTCCAGCCAAAGAGCCGGAACGACTTGTCGTACACGTGGTACACCGTTGACTCGGCCATGATCAGCGCGGCGGCGGGCACGGTCGGCACGATAGATTGCAAAAACAGGTAGCCCATTTGCGCCGGCTCAGAGATGCGCCGCTCGGGTAGCGGGCCGGCAACCGGCATCCACATCACCAGCGCCGCGAGCACCAACCCGAGGTGCAATGCGTAGTGGATCGGGCCCGACTGCACGGCTTTGGTGACCATCACTGGCCAATGGGTGAACACGAAGAAGCCGTTGTAGATGATCGTTGCCGTCACGGGCCGAGTAAGCCGGAGCACGATGCGCTCTATGCGACCCTGACCGATGATCAAACGGATCAACCACTCCGGCGTGGCCAGCAGCAGCATCGGAGGGAACACCATTGCGATGAGGAGATGTTGCAACATATGCATCGAATACAAATATTGTTCGCCGATGTCGTGAAGGGGCCAATCGGTGGCCAACCACAACACGATCATCGCAGCGACGAACCATCGGCGATGACGCCGAGTGGTCCCGAGGTCAGCCCCGGCGATGGCCGCCGTCGGACCGATTTTGGTGATGGCGTACCAGTACAGAAATGACAACCCGCCCACGAGCAGCCACACCTCTGGATGCGGCCGAAACGCCCACGGGTGCACCGCGCCGATCATGTCGTGACTACTTACCGAAGAAAGCGAAGATCAAGAACATGCCGGTGTAACAGAAGCACGCCAGGATGATGCCCGTGATGAGAAACCGCCGAAAGACCTTCGAGTCAAACTTCAAGTGCATGAACATCGCGGCCACGATCACAAACTTGATACTCATCATCGCCAACAACGACGGCTTCGCAGCGCTACCAAAGTTTACGAAATAGGTGAGCACTTCGAGGCCGGTCAGGGCCGCCAACACCAGAGCGATGATCACATAATTTTTGTCAGAAGGGTGCTTATGGCCGCCCTCACGGCCGTGCTCGTCATGAGCGTGATCACCATGGTCGTCGTGGTCGTCGTGCGAATGATCTGTATGTGCGGTAGCGGTTGCGCTCATGATGCTCCTACGGAATCAGGTACACGATGGTGAAGATGAGAATCCACACGATATCGACGAAGTGCCAATACAAGCCAATGATCTCAACCGTCTCGACCTTGTCAGGCGTCAACGTGCCCCGACGGCTCATCATCACCAGCGACAACAGCATGATGACACCAACGGTCACGTGCACGCCGTGGAACCCTGTCAGCACGTAGAACGACGACGAAAACAGGTTGGTCGTGAATCCCAGCCCTTCTTTATAGAAGCCACGGAATTCGTAGACCTGGCCGCCAACAAACATGGCCCCCAAAATGGCCGTAGTCGTAAGCCAGAGACGCCCGAGGCGTTGATCTCTCCGCTGAAAAGCCGACAACGCCAACACCATCGTGAGCGAACTCATCAACAGAACGAAGGAGCTCACTGAGGTGAACGGAATGTCGAAAACATCCTTAGGCTTGACGCCCGTGGACTTCGACCGATACAGCAAATAGGTCGAAATCAGTCCACCAAAGAGCAGGCATTCCGAGCCCAAAAAGACCCACATGCCGAGCTTCTCATTACTCTGCCCGGTGTTGGTCACATGCCCATGCGCACCATGATCGGCCGCATCGTGACCGTGTGTTTCCACGACTGCACTAGACATTTGCGGTCTCCGAGGTTGAAGCGGCGGCGGGCGCATCTGCGTGGCCACCGTACGGATTGTCGGGATCGGCTGATGGCTCCATGCCCCATCCGAAAATGCCCGTGAGGAGCATCAAGCCACCAATACCGGAAATCCAGAACGAATAGATCACGCCAGCGGCAACGAGCGGCAGTGCGAACGCCACCACAATTGGCCAGTACGACGGCGATGGCATATGGATGGAACGGGGATCCACCGGTGGCAGCGGCGCCGCATCAGGCACCCGCACGAGTCGGTGATTCTCGTCGGTGGCGTACTTGCGATAAAAGAACTCGTCGAGCTGGGTGACTTCGGGGATGTGGTCGAAGTTGTGCGCCGGAGGTGGCGAAGAGGGAGTCATCCACTCCAAGGTACGGGCGTCCCAAGGGTCAAGGCCGCACTTCGCGTTCTTACGGGACACCCACACGTTGATGAGAAAGAACAGAATGCCGATACCCAGAATGCTGGAACCGATTGATGACACCATGTTCCAAAAGTCCCAGCCCTGATTTTTGAAATACGACGACTGGCGTCGAGGCATGCCTTGCAGGCCAAGAATGTGCATGGGACCAAAGGTCAGGTTGAAGCCCACAAGCATGGTCCAAAAGTTCCAGTTGCCGAGCTTGTCGCCCAACTTGTAACCAAATATTTTGGGCCACCAATAGTAGAACCCGGCGAAGAATCCCATCATGGCCCCACCGAAGAGCACGTAGTGGAAGTGAGCCACGATGTAGTAGGTGTCGGTCTGTTGGGTGTCTGCGGGCGACACCGAGTGGGTGACACCCGAAAGGCCACCAATGGTAAACATTGAAACGAGGCTGACCGAGAATTTCATCGGCACTTCGAACTTGATCTTGCCGCCCCACATGGTGGCGATCCAGTTGATGATCTTTACGCCGGTCGGCACGGCAATGAACATCGTGGAGAGGCTGAACGCCGTGACCGTGACCGGGCCAGCGCCCGAGGTGAACATGTGGTGCGCCCATACGCCCCAGCCCATGAAACCAATAGCCACGCCCGATACCACGACGAATGGGTAGCCAAAGAGCGGCTTCTTCGAGAACACCGGTAGCGTTTCCGACACGATGCCGAAGGCTGGCAAAATCAGGATGTAGACCTCGGGGTGCCCAAAGAGCCAGAACAAATTTTCCCACAAAAGCGGGTCGGCACCCTTGGAAACGTTGAAGAAGTTGGCGTGGAACGAACGGTCAAACATCAACAGGAAGAGTGCAACGGTGATAACCGGGATGGCGAACAACAGCAGGAACTGCACGACCAGTGTCATCCACGTAAACACCGGCATCTTCATGAGCTTCATGCCCGGCGCACGCATATTGAGCACGGTCACGATCAAGTTGATGGCACCAGTGAGCGAGGCAATACCCACGATCTGTAGACCCAGCGCCCAGAAATCCATACCGTGCCCTGGAGAAAACACCACGTTGGTGTTGGGCGAGTAGGCGTACCAGCCGCCGTCGGGGCCGCCGCCGAGGAAGAAGCTGGAGTAGAGAAACAATCCGCCGGCGAGGAAGCACCAGAAACCAAAAGCGTTCAGACGGGGGAAGGCAACGTCACGGGCGCCAATTTGTAACGGGATCATGTAGTTAGCAAAGGCGGCACCCAGCGGAATAACTACGAGGAACACCATCGTGGTGCCGTGCATCGTGAAGATGCGGTTGTATTGATCGGCAGTCAAAAATTTCTGCTCTGGCTGAGCCAATTGGTAGCGGATCAGGAGTGCCTCGATACCACCAACGCAGAGGAAAAAAATGGCGACCATACCGTACATGAGGCCGAGCTTCTTGTGGTCGACGGTGGTGATCCAGGAACGCCAGCCCGGCTTGTCAATCGGGCGACTGAAAACTCCGAGGCCATCGTTGCCAATTTGGGCCAGCCCCGCACCTGTGGTGAGAGCTGGTACGTCGCTAGGACGCTTTTCAAGCATGGTCATATCTGATCCTCGCCAGTTACTTGAGGGTCTTCAGGAAGGCAACGATGTCGTTGATTTCCGCTTCGGTCAGGTTGAGATTCGGCATACCGCGTTTGTTGGAGCCGTTGGGCCCGGCGAGCGCCTTTAAGTTGTTCGCCACCATTGGCATGAGTGAATCAGGATTTCGGAGCCACTTCTTTACGAGGGTTTCATTGAACGAACCGTCGTCGTTGTACAACTTGAAGTTGCCACCGGCGAAGAGCGCGCGACTCATCAAGTGGGTCAGATTCGGTGCGGCTCCCGAGACTTGGTCAGCAACGGGAACCAAGTTGAATCCGTTGATCTGATGGCACCCCGTGCACTTGCCGAAGGCCACAAGGCCGCGAGCCTCGGACGAATCTGGCGCGAACGTGGTAACGGCGTCCTTTTTCTGTGCAGCCACCCACGCATCGAAATCGGCGGGCGAAAGCACCCGTACCGACGCACGCATATATGAATGCGACAGCCCACAGAATTCGGTGCACTGACCGTAGTAGTACCCGGGATTGTCGGCCGAGATAGTGAGATCGTGGCTACGGCCCGGCACGGCGTCTTTCTTGCCAGAAAGTTGTGGCACCCAGAAGGAGTGGATCACGTCGCGCGATTGGATGTGTAACTGAATGTCTTTGCCTGCGGGAATCACCATTTCGTTGGCGGTAATTATACCGGTGCCCGGGTATTCATAGCTCCACCACCACTGCTGACCAATGACGTTGACTTCGAGCGCTGTGCCTTTGGCCGGCACCTTGGCGAGCTTCCAAATCGTTGTGACTGTGGGGACGGCTATCGCAGCCAGGATCACTGCAGGCAGGATCGTCCAGCCGATTTCGAGTTTGAAGTTGCCATGGATTTGCTTGGGCATTTCGTCGTCGCCCGGCTTGGCCCGAAACTTGAACACGCAAAACAGAACAGCTGCACCGACGAGCACCATCACGATGCCGGCGATTGGAAATACGATGCGGTTGAGCGTGCGGATCTCGCGGGCTCTACGGCTCGCTGGTGCCAGGGAGTCCAGCGGGGGCTTGGAGGCGCAGCTTGAAAGCACCAGCGCACTCAAACCGGCCAGGCTCAGCGCGGCGCGACGCATTGATTTTTGAGGAGTCCGTGACATTACGACAGCACCTTGAGTTCGCCCTTGATGGATGGATTGTCTTCGGAGATGTAGGTGTACGTGCCAGCATTCGGGAGCACAACGTCGACTTCGGTCTTGCCTTCCGCTGGCACGGTACGAATGTCAGTGCCCAGAATTTTCAGGTTGTGTGACACACCATCATCTTCGTTGAGCAACACAAGTTTGAAAGGCACGCCTGCTCCCACCACGATCTTGGTTTGACGGAATTCGACTTTGCCCCGCTTGTGTTGCAACACGACCGTGCAGGTATCCACCTTGTCTTTGACGACTTTGAAAACCGTGCACGTGGTGGCGTCATTTTTGAAGTCACGTTCGCCAGAACTGGCACCCGCGATCCCGCCTGCCAACACACCAACGCTGACGATCGATACGACGCCGGTAACCACAGAACGACGCATATTGGGCTGAAACGCCAGGAGCACTGCAGTCCCCAGAATTAGTACCCCGAAACCAATGAATGCGAACGCGGCCGGCTTGGTGTCCAGCGACAGAAAGATGCGAGAGAAACTCAACACCACACACAACACGACGAGACCAGCGGTGAGGGGTACTTCAACGGGATTCATCAACTTGTGACGCAATGACCGAGACGCGACTGGATCGTTGGTGGCGCGGTCAGCCCAACCTTGGATGCCCCATTCAAACAACGACGCCAACAAAACCAAGATGCCCAAGATGAACAGCAACCGCCCAACGATAAGCCCGGCGCCAACCGTGACCACGCCGAGCGCAGCGATTGCTGGCCAGTAGGTCGCGCTTGCTGATGACACTGCGGCTTGCGAAGCATCGCCACCAGCCGCAGCTGGGTCGGTGTCGTTATCGCCGTCGCGGGCAGCCACCGCGCCGGCAGTCACGGCAATACCAATCACCATCATTGACACAAAAAAGATCGTGCCGAGCTTAGCGTCACCTTTGGCGTTGATGTTGTAAGCAATAGCGGCCACGAGGCTCAAGCCACTGAACCCGGCGAACAGTTTTGCGGAAGGAGTAAACATCGGCGCGTTACCTCTGTACCAAGACGGATGCCCAAATGACGATCCACATAACGACCATCACAAACCAAAATATCGCCGCGGCGTCGATGCCTTCTGCATCGCGAGCGCCGTAGTTACCGCCCAGCGTCCGCACGGCCACCGCCCCGACGTACACCAATGCGCCAATCGTCATAACGACGTGAAGCCCAGTGAATACAAACAAGAAACCGGCAGGCATGCTCGATGTGATGCCCACGCCGAACTGTTTGATCACAAATGCGAGGGCGTTGAGATGAGCAAGGCCCAGAACAAAGGTGGCGCCGAGCGCAATGTACGTGCTGCGACGATCATTGCGACGGATCGCCCACGCCGCCCACACAATGGTCACGCACGACATACCGAGCGTAATGCACTGCATGGCGAGCACTACTTCACGAATTTGGATCTCATCGGGAAACCAATGACCTGTAGCGGGATGGCCAGCCGAGCGAGCGATGTAATACGCCGTCACCACACTCAAGAACAGGGCGCTCACTGCGGCTGACACCAGCGCAGTGGCAACCATCAACGAGCGGGGTTTGTGCGCTTTGGCCCCAGAACCGATTGCCAACGTGGCAGTCATCATGCTCCCTTCGCCGAGATCGCATTTTCACGGGCAACGGCCTCGTATTGGTCAATGAGTGGCTCGGCCGACGCGATAAGCGGTAGAGACCCGAAGTTGTCGAAGGCCGGCGGGCTGGTTGTAGCCCACTCGAGGGTATGGCCGTTCCACGGATTATCCGCCGGAGCGTCGGGGCCGGCAGCGGGCTTCAAGACGCCGATCAGAAACGCAACGCCAGCGAGCGACGCAAGCGCTTCGCCGATAAACGAAACCACGTTGAGCAGTTGTTGGCCATCGCGGGTGGAGAAATCGATAGCCAACATTGGTTGATCCAAGATGCCGTTGATGAGGTCAGGCAAGGCAGTCAGGAGTGTGCCAACAATGCCCAATCCAACGGCCACAAATGCGAGGCCTTTGTTGAACGATTTGCCCCAGATTTTCGGCGACCAGTAGATCACGGCGCCAATCGCAGCGGTAGCGCTCGCCGAGGCGACCAGCTTGTAGTGACCGAGCTCCCAGGTTGTGCCCACAACTTCGAGCTTGGAGATCCCGGTAGCAATACCTGCGCCCACAGCGGCGAGCAACAAGACCATTGCCCCGAGCCCGGCAATCAATGGCGCTGAAACGACTGGCTTACCGCCTCGCTTGAGGGTGTCGCCAAACGCACCGAGGCTCACCACGACAGGGAGCCCAATGAGCACGCTCATAGCAATGAACACAACCTCGGTACGTACCGAGGGGTTCAACGACGTCTGGGCCCAGGCGCCTGCGCCGAGAACGCCGACGCCCGCGATCGCGAATTGGACGGCGCCACGCATGCGCTGACGGGCCCGGGCAAACACGGGCACCACCTCAGCGGCAAACCCCACAGCTGGAATGGCCAGCACGTAAATCTGCGGCTGGCGAAACACCCAGTCGAACGACGTGCCGTGAGTGCCCAGCACATTGTTGTATCGATGGTTGATGAACGCCAACACGATATTGCCAAGCATGACCGGCAGCGTGAGCACCAGCATCGATCCCAGCACGACGCTCGACCATGCAAATGCCGGTATCCGAGCGATCGTGAGACCAGGTGAACGCAGCGTCAATGCGGTGACAACGACGCCAACGAAGCCAATGATCAGCGCCAGTACGACCCCGAACATGCCGATGTAATACAAGTCGATGTATTTAGCCCGACCGCCGGCGGGGCCACCGTTCGCTGCGTAGGACCCAACCACCATGAATCCAGATAGCGCATAGAGCCAAAACGAAGCTGCTGCGGCCCGAGGGAAGGCGGCCGTACGGCTGCCAATTTGCAGCGGCACGACGAGCAATCCAATACCCAGCCACGCCGGAATGAGCAGCAAAAAAACCTCGGAATCGAGGAACAGCGACTTTATTTGGTTGGCCTCGGAAGCATTCAACAACACCTTGCCGGCCGCATCGAGCCGCTCGAGTCGAAACAGCAACGTTGCCACCACTGCAACCAGGGAAAACACCAGGGAAAGGGCGATATACAGCCGCCCTACTTTCTTATGATCGGCTGTACTCAGCCACGCTCCTGGACCAGTTTCGGGAACAAGGCTGGGCGCGCCGTAATCAACAGCTGCGGCCATTGTCTCTGGTCTCGATTCGGTCATAGTCATGGGCGTTCAGACCTCGCCAAGCTTGCGTGCCATGCGCGCAGATAGGGGACGACTCGGTTCACCCGGCGACAATACACAGGCCGCGAACCTTCACCGAAGTTCTCCACTACTTTCAGGTGGTCAATTTTGGGCGTGCTAGGGGTAATGAAAGGGTGATAATCGCCCCACCTGCGGCTTGGTTCCCCGCACCAGCCGTGCCCCCATGAGCCAGCATGATCGATTGCACGATCGCCAAGCCGAGCCCAGCCGAACCTCGCTCGTCGCCGCGTCGAAAACGTTCAAATACGTACGGCAGCGATGACTCGGCAAAACCGGGGCCATTGTCACATACGTAGATCACGCCGGAACGCCCATCGATCATCGAGGAGAGCACTACGTGCTCGCTGCGCCGAGCCGCGTTGCGCACCACGTTCTCGATGGCCTGACGAAGCAGCGCAATGTCGGCCTCAACCACCACACTTGGTCCAACTTCGCACACGATCTCGCAACCGTCGACCCGCACGGCCGCCGCTACTTCCTCAGCCAAGAGATCCAGGCGTAACGGGGCCAACCGCGGAATCGCTTGGCCATTATCGAACCGAGCAAGGTCTAGTAGTTCCGATACGCCGCTCGCTGCTCGTTCAGATGCGCTGCGAATTTCGGCCAGCGATCGGACGTATTCCTCGCCCGTACGCGGTCGTGACAACGCCTGAGAAGCTGACGCTTGGATGACGGCTAGCGGAGTACGCATCTCATGAGCGGCGTCGGCCAAGAAGTCTTGTTGCGCAGTTTTGGCTTCCATTGCGGGCCGCAACGACCGTCCCGCCAGGTACCAGCCAGCGGCTCCCGCGGCAGCGGTGACCGCGATGCCCAACAAAATGAGGCGGATCCGCAGTGACGAAATTGCGTCAGCCAATTGTTGATCGGGCATTGCCGTGACGAGCACGGTGCTGTCGTCAAGCCGGCGGGCGTACGTGACGTACGACGTGCCTTGTTGGACGAAATGATCGAACGTGACCTTGTCGGCCAAAGCGTCCTGGGCAAGGTTGTACAGAGGTGGCTCTATCGTTGTTTTTTTGAACGGGTCAATCGAGCGTTCTTCCGGTTTGTCTTTGGTGATATGCACCGCCCACACGTTGTCCAACTCCGGGCGGGGCTGACCCGAGAAGCCTGGTTGCATGGCTTCGAGCATGCGGTATTCGAGCGATCGCGCCAGATCCCGTCGTTCGCGTTGCGTACCAATGTGGACGCCCACGATCACCATCACCACGCACACCAGAGCGGCAATCACGGTGTACAACACCGTGAGCCGAATGCGAAGTTTGGCAAGAGACATATGCGTACCGTACCTGGCTAGGTGGTAACCAGATAGCCGACGCCACGAACCGTTTCGATCGGTGTCGGGCTGCCGGGGAGCTCGAGCTTGCGACGCAGGTTGGCGATATGCACGTCCACGACATTGGACAGGCCGTCGTAATTCGCATCCCAGGCGTGCTCGAGGAGATCGGTACGGCTCACTACCTCACCGGCCTTGGCGAGCAGGAGATGCAGCAACGAAAATTCACGGGCCGTAATTGGCACCACGATTGCGCCACGCCACACGGTGTGAGTGGCGGGATCCAGGCGAATATCGCCGACCGTCAAAATCGGATTCTTCACGCTCACCGGACGCCGTAAGAGTGCTCTGAGGCGGGCGGCGAGTTCCGGGAAGTCAAAGGGTTTCGTGAGGTAATCGTCGGCTCCAGCATCCAGACCACCCACTTTGTCGCTGAGCGAATCGCGGGCGGTGAGCATCAGGATTTTGACGTGCGAGCCATCTTCACGCAGCCGTTGACACAGGGTGGTGCCATCGCCGTCTGGCAGGCCGAGGTCGAGCACCACCGCGTCGTAGGTGTTTATGTGACGAGCTCGGTCGGCTCCTGCAACGGTGGTTTCAAGATCTACCGCGTAGCCGTCTTCCACTAAGCCGCGTCGCACTACTTCGCCCAGAGCGCGGTCATCTTCGACGAGCAGTATTCGCACCGGGCCACTCTGGCACGCCACGCATGAAGGAATCGTGAAGGCGCGATTCATGTTGGCTTCATCGTCGCTTCGGCACAGTGCCGTCATGACCACGCTCACGCAACGACTGCTCGCCCGCACGGCACCTACCACCGCGTCATCTACCGACACCGCTCCGGCGATTGCGCACTTGCTGCGGCGCACCAGTTTTGGTCCGTTTCCCGGGCAGGTTTCGGCTCTCGTCGACAAGGGCTACGAGGCATGCCTTGACGGCATCCTTTCAGCGGGGACCCCGACGGCCGACAAGCCATCGCTGGCTGGTGACGATGCGCACGGTTCGCTGCGCAATTGGTGGCTGGATCGGCTTGTTTCTGTGACCGCGACGGACCCTCTCGCCGGTCTTCACGAACGCATGGTGTGGCTCTGGCACGGGCATTTCACGAGCGGGTTCGACAAGGTCGACAACGTCGAGATGATGTGGAATCAGCATGCGCTTTTTCGCCAACACGCGCTCGGGAGTTTTCGTGACATGGCGCGGGCCGTTACGAAGGACGCGGCGATGCTTCGCTACCTCGATGGCGACGGGTCGCCAGGCGACGCGCCGAATGAAAACTACAGCCGCGAACTCATGGAACT
>JAYWAI010000162.1:0-5667 GCA_043782545.1 Acidimicrobiia bacterium | reverse complement strand
GCAACGCGCAAGCCGCCGTGGCAGCACGACATGCCGGAGCTCACGCCATGACCGACGTGACCGGTTTCGGACTCATCGGCCACCTGCACAAAATGCTGATCGCATCAGGCGTCAGTGCCACATTGCACCACGATCAGCTCCCCACATTGAGCGGCGTTCGAGCGCTCATCGAAGCTGGCGTTGTGCCCGGCGGCACCGGTCGCAATCGCGAATTTGTCGGTGACTACATCGCCGAACATCACGACATGTTGCTCCTCGCCGACCCGCAAACGTCGGGGGGATTGCTATTCGCGTGCCCACCCGCCCTGGCTGAAATCGCAGTCCTCGAGCTTGTCGCTCTCGGTCATCCAGCCGCCATTATCGGGCACGCCCACCAAGGTCGGGCCGGTTACATCAACGTGACCGCATGAACCAACGCGCCCACGTGAGACCGGTGCGCATCGTCACATGGAACGTGCACGGCTCAGCTCAACCCAATCCGCAGGCACTCGCCGACATGCTGAAAACCTTTGAGCCGGACGTGCTGTGCCTCCAAGAAATTCGCTACGAGCAAGCCCATCATCTCTCGCACGAATTGGGTATGGCCCACCCATTTTGGATGGTCAAACACAACCCGTACATTGGACGTCCGAAAATGGCTGAGGGGCTAGCAATCGTGGCGACTCAAGAAATCGATCACGGCAATTGGGTGGTGCTGAGCAAGCGCACACCAATGTTTTCGCACAAACGTCGAATCATGCAGTGGGCCACGCTGCCAGCCCACGACAACATGCCCGAGGTCACTGTGATCAACACACACCTGTCAACTGAACTCGACGACGCGGCCCATCAATGTGAGGTGCTCATTGCCGCCGCGCCCGCGACATCGGTGCTCGCTGGCGACTTGAATCACGCATTCGGGAGCACAACCTTGAACGCCCTCGCGGCATCGGGCTGGCGCGATCTCGCGCCGACGCCACCGCCGACTCGAGTCGATTTTGTGCTCGTACCCCAGCGTTGGGACGCCAGCTCAATCGAGTGTCGCGTGGACACCAGCGAGATCGAAAAATGCAGCGACCACACTCCCGTTGGTGTGGAAGTGTGGCCGCTAGGTGAACCTGAGTGAACTAGTCGCGTGGGCGACGAGCCGGCTGCCCGGTTCGTTCGCCGCCGCCCCGACGAGCGGGGCCGCCTTCAGAGTTGCGACTCGTAGCCGGGCGAGAATCGCCGCGGCCACCGGCCGGACGTCCGCCAGCCGGGCGTGCGTCACGAGCTCCGCGGCCGGACGATGGGCCACCTGCCGGGCGGCTACCTGCCGGGCGGCCACCTTCTGGCCGGTCGCCTGCTGCAGCCCAACCGTGTTCGCGTTCGCCACGGCGTTGCGAGGGCGTCTGATTCGGACGTTGTTGGGGAGCCTTCTGGCTACGGCCACCGCCTCCACCACCGCCGCGTCGAGCGGCTTTGCCGTCAACTTGGCCAACGAGTTCGTCGCCGCTCTTGGCGCCTTCGATGGGCAGCGACAGTTTGAGCTCTTGCATCATCTTGCGCGACGCACGAAGACCCGACGGATCCACGAGCGACACGACCACACCAGTGGCGCCAGCGCGGGCGGTACGGCCTGAGCGGTGCACGTAGGTGCTGGCGTCTTCCGGCGGATCGAAATGGATCACGCACTCAACGCCCGACACGTGAATGCCACGAGCGGCCACGTCGGTGGCGACCATAACTTGCACTGCGCCACGTTTGAATTCGGCAAGCGAACGATCACGTTGCTTTTGTGAGAGGCCGCCGTGAATGGCGTTGGCTTCGATGCCGATGCGAGCAAATTGTTCGACGACTCGATCTGACCCGTGACGGGTGCGGCAGAACATAATCGTGGAGCCGTATTGACGAATGAGATCGGCCGCCAGTGGCAATCGAGCGCTCGATTCCGACTTGATGAAGCGATGCTCCATGTCGTTGATATCGATATCGGCGCCGGCGACATCGTGGCGCGTTGGGTTGTGCTGGTAGGCCTTGATGATGTCGGCCACCGATCCGTCAAGCGTTGCTGAAAACAACACTGTCTGGCGGTTACTGGGAGTCATGTCGAGCAAGCGCTTCACTTCTGGCAAAAAGCCCATGTCGCACATGCGGTCGGCTTCGTCGATCACGACGACTTCGACAGCTTGCAAGGAGACGGCACGCTGTTGGATGAGATCCTTCAAACGTCCGGGGCACGCCACGAGAATGTCGACGCCTTTTCGCAGGGCACGCTTTTGGGGCTCGTAGCCAACGCCGCCGTATACGGCAAGCATGAAACGGCCCGCAACTTTGGCGACCGGCGTGAGGTCGGCTTGAATTTGCGCAGCCAGTTCACGGGTCGGGGCGAGAATCAACGCAGTCGGTTGGCACGGGCGTGCTTTACCGATTCGAGCCAACATGGGCAGGCCGAACGCAAGCGTCTTGCCAGAGCCTGTAGGGGCACGGCCACACACATCGAGCCCGGCCACAAGGTCAGGAATCGTGGCGGCTTGGATGGGGAATGGTTCAGTGATGCCTGACTCGGCAAGGGTGCTCACATAGCGTGCGGGCAGGCCAAGCTCAGCAAAGGTGACGCCGGCCGCGAGGGCAGGCATTTCAAGGGTAGTCATTATTTAGTTTCTCCGAGCGCGAGTTGCGCTATTGGTATTTGGGCGCGAAGTGCGCCGGGTGTGGGCTCAGCCGAAACACCGCCTAGACAGGCAAAAACCTCGGAGAAACCCTGGGGGTTGCGCAAAGGGTAACAGACGCGAACGCTTTTCGCGACTATTCGGCCGCAGTCAGCCCCGCTTGACGGTGCAATACCGCCGAGATAGCGCGCACCAACATGACGGTTTCACCATTTGCTTCGTGTGTACGCGCATGGCCGTCGATGAGCATCGAATGGCCGACACCGTCAAGCGGAGCGAACAACAAAACCACGTTGTCGTGGGTGGAAATATTGGCGATCGCGCCACGACCCGCGGCGACGGTCGCCTCACCTTCGCGCCACGAAATGCTGACTGAGGAAGGATGCGGCCGACCGTCGGCGCGGGTGGTGAGCAGGAATGGAGTGAGTCCATACTTCTCAAGTTGCATTGGCACTTCTTCGATCGGCACAGGAATACTCATGTGGCGATCGTAGGGTGCGTTTCCGCAAATAGCTACGCCTAGGGCGCATAGCTCGGCTGACTATTTTGCGATGAACTGCAAATCCAGATTGATCTTCAATTTGTCACCGAGAAGGAATTTGTCGGCGCCGAGGGGAGCATTGAATTCGACACCAAATTCGCTTTTGGAAATCGTGGTCGATGCTTCGAATCCGGCGCGCGTCGTGCCATCAAACGGGTGCTGTTGCACACCGTTGAATTCGACCTCAAGTTGCACAGGCCGGGTGTTGCCCTTGATGGTGAGATCACCATTGAGGATGTAAGCGTCGCCCGATGTCTGAATCGACTTCGACACGAATTCGAAGGTGGGGAACGCGACGGCGTCGAGAAAGTCGGGAGATTTGACATGAGCGTCACGGCCAGAATCGTTGGTGTCGAGCGTATCGACGGCAACAGACGCTTCTACGTGCGTGGCCTGCAAATCGTCGCCGATAACTAGGTGGCCGCTCGGCACGGCGAAGCGTCCGCGCACGTTGCTGATACCGAGATGTCGAATCGAAAATGAGGCACTGGAGTGTGCGGCGTCGAGTTCGTAATTACCGGGGGTAAGTGGTAGAGCCATGATGATTTTCCTTTGGGGTTCGAGGGGTTCAAGTAGTTGAAATTTAAACTATCAGCAAATAGTTTAAATTTCAACTACTTTTCAAAATTGTTTTCCGGTACCCTTCGTGCATGAAAGAAACTCGATGGCTCAGCGAATCGGAGCAGGCGAGCTGGCTGGCGTTTTTGCGAGCGAACAAGCTCTTTAACGACCGTCTCGATCGTGATTTGCAAGACCAATTTCATATCTCCCTGCCCGAGTACGAGGTGTTGGCCATGCTCAGCGCCGAGCCCATGGGGCTGCGCATGGCGACGCTCGCCGAAATCACCGTGTCATCAAAGCCACGAACCACACATTGCGTGGACCGGCTCGCCAAACAGGGATACGTCCAACGCCAGAATTGCCCCACCGACAAGCGCGGCCTATTCGCCCAGCTGACCCCCGCGGGCAGGGCGCTGTTAAAAAAGATGGCACCGATACACGTCGAGGGCGTCCATACCCACTTCATCGATCAGATGACCGAGACACAACGCAAGACGCTCACTACCGTTATGCGCAACATCGAAACCAGCGTCACCACCACCGACTAACACCAACGGCCGACTTCACGAGTCAACGAGAAGGATCTCGCCAACGTCGCGGTACCCGTTGCGCTGGCCACGTCGACCAGACGTTTGCGCCCCGCCTACTGCCTTCGCGAAAATTTCTTGCGCTTCGCTTTTAGATATTTCTCTACATCGTATTTGTGACGATCACATTCACGAATGAGTGCACCCTCGTTCAGCGTTTTGGCCTTCCGCTTCACCGCGTCTGGGTCTGCGAAAAACCACGATTCCATGACCTGGAACAATTTAGGTTCCGAATCGAGCACCTCGAGCGCAATCGGATCGATACCCCGATTGCTCGTTTAGTAGATTCCTAGAACATCACGAGCGTCCACACGAACTTCAAAAACCCCATCCCTCGCGGCGAGCGGAAGCCGACCATGACGGTAGGCGTTGGCAACGTGCGGCGAGCCGCACCGCAACAAAGCGCCCGTGGTGTCTAGCCCAGCAAGATCTCTGGGCCCGGCCGTGCGCAGGTCAAAACCAGAAACGGCGACGTTTATTGCAGTCGATGGTTCACCATTTATGTATAGACGGGAGCGGATGACGACGGCATCGCGGGACGAATCATCTAGCGTCTTTTCGTACCGAAGTTCAGCAGCCATCAGCCTCAACGGTACTCCGATTTTAATCCTGCCGAGGATCTCAGGTCAGATTCAATGCAGTCAGTCGCGGCCCCGACAAGACACCGCGTCCGACGATCCAGGCGGGTCAGCAGCCCAGCACTCGCAGGCCGAGCGACCGCGCTGCCTGGCCCTGTCGCAAATCGAAGGTCACAAACGCCAAAGTGGAAATCAGCAACCGTTGCGCGGTGGCGAGATGAATCGCGTCAAGCGAACGAACACCCAGTGTCTCGCCGATCATGGCCGCTGCTGTACACACCGAACCATCGCAATTGACAAGAGCCATGGCGTCAAAGTCGGTCTCCGCATGGTGCAAAGCATTTCGCAGATCGGCTCCATCTAGGAGCCGGGCCAGATTTCTTCGAACCTCAACGACCGTCACCCAACTCGATACCAACACGGGGTCAGACGCCAAGATCACCTCCGCGGACTCCCGGTCGGGTTCATCGACGTAGCGCTTAACAAGTGCGCTTGAGTCGACGTACAGCGTCACGAGCCTCGATCCTCCGCGAACACATCAGCGACTCGACGACGCGACTTCACCGGCTGTACTGGCGTGAGCCCACCAACAACAACGGCCGGACGGATCCAGCCCTCGTCGATGCCAGCCTGCAATCGGGCGTCATCAAATAGCGGACTGATGATGGCCTTCGCGCGCCCGCGATCGGTGACACGAATCACTTCGCCGGCGCTCACGCGATCCAAATACGCCGACAGATGTTGCTTGAGTTCACGCACGCCAACGTCCA